>REDJ01000186.1 GCA_007693555.1 Bacteroidota bacterium | reverse complement strand
AAACCTCTTCACGTCCGGTTAAAATTTCACGTAATTGGTTTTCCACAAAAGCTTCCAGACCAAAACCTTTGGCAATACCAAATGCCATAGCAACTACCGGAACTGTTGCCAGCAATGTATAATAAGTAAGTGAAGAGGCTCTTATGTGCAATTCATCTTCCAGGAAACCCCTGAAGGCCAGAATAAATATACGTAATTGCTTAATCAGAAAAGATTTTCGCGGAGGCAGATCTTTCAAAGGGATTTGCCATACATCTCTTTTCAGAAACTGCACAGCTGTCCGTATTTTATCAGCAAGCTTTTGTTTTTTTGTCATGATTATGCAAAAATTTATTTACAGATCAAAAGGGAAAAGCTTCCCATTCTATTTATACGCAAAATTAAGAATAGGGTTAGACTAACACAAATTTGTCATTAGTTTGCTACCCCCTTACTGCTAATCCGCGATGAATGAAACATATTGCTGAGAAACCGGAAAAAGATTTCAATTTTCACTTTTATCAATAAATGGGTGTTTTGTGGAAAAAATTACTTAGGTTTGAATACTTTTATTGTCAAAATGCTCCACGGAACCTATAAAACTCTTTACGAGAATCTACTGGATGCTATTCCTGCCAAAAGGTTATTCTCTAATCCCATCCATACACTGGCATGGGGCACAGATGCCAGTTTTTACAGACTCATCCCAAAGCTTGTTATTAAAGCGCATCATGAAAATGAGGTTGCAGAGATACTCCGGCAAACGCATGCATTAAAAATCCCGGTCACTTTTCGTGCAGCCGGAACCAGCCTTTCCGGGCAGGCTATCAGCGATTCGGTTCTTTTGGTTGCATCTGACAACTGGAAAGATTATGAAATTCTTGATGAAGGGAAAAAAATCAGACTTCAGCCCGGTATTATCGGTAGCAGGGCAAATATTCTTCTTGCGCCCTATGGCAGGAAAATAGGTCCGGACCCGGCTTCTATCAATGCAGCCATGATTGGAGGTATCGTAGCCAACAATGCCAGCGGTATGTGCTGTGGTACAGCAGAAAACTCCTACAATACCATTGAAAGTTTAAAGCTGGTATTTGCTGACGGAACACGACTTGATACTGCCGATAAAGAAAGTTGTGAGCAATTTAAAATCAGGCATCCCAAAATACTTGAAAATATCAACCGGCTTGCCCAACAGGTTAAAAACAACACAAAGCTTTCCGACCGTATCCGGGAAAAATACAAAATGAAAAATACCACCGGTTTCAGCCTGAATGCACTGGTTGATTTTTCCGATCCCTTTGACATAATCAATCATCTTGTCATAGGCTCTGAAGGAACACTGGCATTTGTTTCTGAAGTAACCTACAATACCGTTCACGAGCATGCCTTTAAAGCTACTTCGCTCATGGTATTTCCCGACACGGAAAAAGCCTGTGAAGCGGTTCTGATACTCAAACAGCAGGATGTAGCTGCCGTTGAACTCATAGACAGGGCAGGGCTTCGCTCAGTAGAAAACAACGAAGGGATGCCCCAATGGTTAAAAACCCTGCAACCTGATGTTATGGCACTATTGGTAGAAACCCGGGCTGACAACCAGGAACATTTGAATGAAAATATTGAAAAAATAAAAAAAAGCCTTAAGCCGATTCCTGTTGTCAGGCCCATTACCTTCACCGATATCCCTTCTGAATATATTGCTTTGTGGAATATCCGCAAGGGGCTGTTCCCCTCAGTGGGTGCCATGCGCAGGACCGGCACCACAGTTATCATTGAAGATGTGGCATTTCCTCTGCCCGTATTGGCCCAGGCTACCCTTGACCTGCAGAAGCTTTTCGCAAAGTATGACTATCATGAAGCTGTCATTTTCGGACATGCCCTGGAAGGAAACCTGCATTTTGTTTTCAATCAGGATTTTGGAACGATCAATGAAGTGGAAAGGTATGCCCGGTTTATGGATGAACTTGCAGAACTGGTGGTTACAAAATATGACGGGGCGTTAAAAGCAGAACATGGTACCGGACGTAACATGGCTCCCTATGTATTGAAAGAATGGGGAGAAGATGCCGTGAAACTCATGAGGGAAATCAAGGAGATTTTTGACCCCCACTATTTATTAAACCCCGGAGTTATACTCAATGACAACCCGCAAATACATCTTGAAAACCTGAAGCCTCTTGCCCCGGTTAACGAAATTGTTGATAAATGCATAGAATGCGGGTTTTGCGAACCGGTTTGCGTTTCCAATGATCTTACACTCAGCCCCAGGCAAAGGATTGTGGTTTTACGTGAGATGAAAAGACTTGAGAAATCGGGGCACCAGCCTCATATTCTTGCCTCACTGTCAAGGGACTTTATTTACGAAGGCGATAAAACATGTGCCACCGACGGATTATGTGCCATCAATTGCCCCGTTAAAATTGATACAGGCGAAATGATCAAATCCATCCGCATGGATGAAAGAGGCAGCTTTAGTAAAAAAATGGCCACCGTTCTCTCCGGCAATACCGCCAAACTGACCTGGTTTCTGAAAGGGCTTTTGAATATGGTTTATTATTTTCATAAGGTATTGGGTACAAAAGTTATGAATCATCTCACTAAAGCTCTGAGAAATATTTCAGGAAACCGGATTCCCTTATGGAATCAGTATATGCCACGGGGCAGCAAACGTATTAAAAGTTCTTTCACCTCTGAAGAAAATCCAAATAAGGTTGTGTACTTCCCCTCTTGTATTAACCGTACTATGGGAATTTCCAGTGATTATGAAGAAGAAATTCCACTCACGGACAAACTACCCTCTTTGCTTAAAAAGGCAGGTTTTGATGTTATTTACCCTGAAAAATTAAAAAGCCTTTGCTGCGGTATGGCATATTTCAGCAAAGGTTTCAAGCAGCAGGGCATTGAAAAAAGTGAAGAATTAAAACACGCTTTATTAAAAGCATCAGGTCATGGAAAATATTCTGTACTGTGTGACATGAGTCCCTGCCTGTATACCATGAAAAATAACATGGAACCGGATTTAAAGCTTTTTGAGCCTGTTACATTCATACTGGAATTTCTTGCTGAAAAACTTGAGTTCACTCCTGTTGATGAAACCATTGCTGTATTTTCGGTATGCAGTGCCAAAAAAATGGGACTGGAGGCCAGCCTGGTAAAACTAGCCAAAATGTGTTCCTCGAAGGTAGTTGATGTTGATGCCAATTGCTGTGGCTTTGCCGGTGACAAAGGGTTCAGCCATCCTGAATTGAATGCTCACGGTTTAGGAGATTTAAACGAACAAACCGTCCATTGTTTACAGGGATACTCTACCTCCCGAACATGTGAAATCGGGTTAAGCCTGCACAGCGATGTTTCTTTCAAATCCATTATTTATTTGGTGGATAAAGTAACCACGCCAAAGTCAATATAAAACCTAAGAATCCGTAAAGAGAAAATTAAACGGATTGGGATGGCATCCCTGACAACCCCGCCAGCTTGCCGGACAAAAAACAGCTCATTCCAGTTCGGTAGCAGATATCAGGAAAGACTGTAGGGATGCAATCCCTTGAACTATAAACTCCGGGCACGAACTGAAGTCGTACCCGGAGAAAAAATCACATCATGATTTTAAAACTGTGTCTCTTGCGGCTTTGCGGGAGTAAAGCTTTCGTGACTTAGTAGCTGTTAAACACCCCCCAGCCCCCTGGAAGGGGGAGTTGGAAACTGCAGCAGATGTGTGTGCGGCTGAGGTTCCCCCTGTCAGGGGGTTAGGGGGTGCGGGAGGCAATAAAACTTTCGTGAGTTTGACTTCGTCGAGCTCAGCTTTGCTTCGGTTGTGGCTATATAAAATTTTAACCATATAAGGCATATAAGGGTTTATCAGGCATATAAGGAAATGAGGAAGTAAGGTTGGACTAAATTATCTTTATAAAGTTTCTGGTTTTTTCTTTGACCAATTCAAACCTTAAAAAGAATTAGAAAAATATGGAAACCTCCGGGAACCTTTCAGCTCCCGGAGCTATAAACTATTTACAGAGTTATTTAATCACTACAAAGGAATGTGATTTTCTGATATGATTTCCACTTACCAGGGTAGCGGTATAGGTGCCGCTTCTCAATTGTGTGAGCGGGTAAATTTGCTGATCGCATTGGTTGCCGGCCTGTACCACATCCAGAAGCACGCCTGCAGCGTTGCGTATCTCGATTACCCCCTTCATTTGGGGTGAGTCGAAGCACCAGTCAAGGGTAATGTATTCTCTTGACGGATTGGGATACAGCCTGAAACTGAACTCTTCATCCATTTCTGGGATCAAAGGCATGGTTTGCTGGTGAGCCGGTTCCGATTTCAAAACCACATCGGGGTAGAGAATGGGCTCTTCATACTCAATGGCCTCATTGAGCACCAGCAGCGAAAGTGCTTTGCCTGCGACTCTTGGTGTGGCATCCAGGTAGGATTCCAGTTCCTGCAGGGCCTCTTCGGGCAGTTGAGTGTAGCCGGGATGTTCTTCCTGATCCCACTGGTTAAGCCAGATGTAAAAACCCAGCTTATCTTCATGGGCATGCCACAGAGCTTCATCTGAAAGGTCAAATTCCTGTTCAATCTGGCCCAGCAGTTGCATGCCCTGGTCAAAATTACCCTTGCCAAAGTGCCATTCAGCCAGCATGTATTGGTAGCGGAAATCATCAACACCGGCCAGGATCTCTTCCACCGAGGGTGCATTTTCAAAACCTTCCTCATTGCGGATGATGCCGCCCAGGATCTGGTTGAGTGCCCTATCGTGACGGGTTTTCTGGTAAGCCATAAAATGCCGCATCACTTCCATTTCGCTGAAATGGTACAATCCGTTGTTGATTTGCCAGCGCATGTAAGCAGGCAGGGGGTCCTGCCGATTGTCCAGGGCAAGATTTACATCTTCCGATTTGGCCGATTGGGGGTTTTCCACCAGCACATCGCGTATCATGGCCTTGTTGAACCCTTCTTCTTTGGCACCCAATGCGGTTAATACATCTTCCGATACATAAGGTGATGTTTGCATCAGGTATTGATAGGTAGTATAGGCATCGCCATCACCGGCCATTTCTACCTGCTGGGTCATGAGTTCGGTATTGCCGTCGTCAATGTGGCTTTGCAGTATTATTTCGGTTTCTGTATACTGAAATTGGGCATCTTGTTTTTCGACTATTAATTCTGAAAAAGGTGTTACATGTGAGTTTACAGGACAGGAGCTGTTATAATCAAAAGTAAATGGCATCTCGTAAAAATAAAAATCACCCTTTGAAATGTAAGGTTTCACTCTTGGTTCTCTAAGATCATGATGAAAATAGGAAACAAACTCGCCATCATTTACAAAATTGGAAACCAGAATTCTGCTGTCATTTCCGAATAAATTGCCCGACAGGGTTGTTGTATTAGGATTGGTTGCATAACCATGCAGTTCTCTTATTCCTGCAGGTCTTGATGGAGTTTTTCCTGGTGTTACAAATATATCGTAGGCATTTTCTTCGAATTGATTACATTTTAACATCAATCCCTGATGTGGATAAATTCCTTTATTTGTTCCGATAGCTTCAATACCTATTGAAAATTTAATGAAATTGTTACGATAAAGTACATTTGTATGGGCACCGGTGTTTTGAGTGATTATGCCAATGCTACCGCAATGGGTTGAACCATCTGAAGAGCTTACAAATAAATTATCCTCGACATCAAAATTGCTAGAATGGTCAATATAAATTCCGTAAGTATCGGAACACTTCGGTCCTTGATAATCATATCCGGGTACTACCAGAAAATCATTGTTTTTGATGATGACATTGTCCATGCCGTTGAAGTAAATACCCCGGTAGGAAGAAAAATCAGAATTGTACACCCTGAAATAGCGGTTGGGATTGGATGATGTGGCGTAAATGCCATAATATAATTTATCAAACAGGGAATTGTAAACCATAAATGTTGACCCAAGCCCCTGAATTCCTTTCCGGGCGGTTACTAAAGATGCATAATCGAGATTGCTCCTGTTATCAGCAAATTGGGCATGATTGAAAACAATGCCCTGCACTCCGGAGAGCTTTACGTTTTCATGGTGGGTACTGAATAAGTTATTGTCGTCGGTAGTGAAATCACAATAGTGGAAATAGGAAATATTATCGATGGGCTGCCCCTGAGAATTGGTATTTTGATAGGTGTTAAACTCAATGTCGCGCTGGTTGTTGAGAAACCGGGCATTATTAGCCTGCACAATACCACCCTGGTTACCGGGAATTTCAGGATAGGCAAACAGGCTGCTTCCGACAAGTACCCCGGTTACTGCATTTTAAATTACAGCTTCATTGTTAAGGATAAGAGCACCCTGGTTTTGGAAGGTTTGGGGCAACAATGAGTTGCCATTTACCCTGATTCCTGGCCAGGTGTCCTGTGCCGCAGTAAGAGTACCGCCATCCACAATCATTTTGCCGCCGGAGTTGATGGAAGTTTGAATGTTGTCTAAAACACTTACTGTTGCAGAGTTGACTTGAAGAATACCTCCATCTGCAACACGTATGTTTTTTTGCAACAAAATATCCCTGTTTACATGTATTTCTTCTTTTATGGTTGAGGGCAAATAATCGTACAGGATAGAATACCTATTGGTGCCACTGTTTATGGGTTGTGGTAATGAAGCTTCTGAGTAGTTTATCTCAATGGGTACACCGTTGTGAGTGTCGTAGTCAACCAGTACAAATTCCACCAGCTCGCCATCGTATGGATTGCCCGTGCTGGTTTCAATCAATTCGATAAAAAACTTTCCTGGAATAATACCATCAAGCAAGGAAGTAACATCCAGCTCTATTTCTATGGGGTCATCATTATTACCCTGCATGGGCAACTCACCACCTCTCCTGTAGTTATAAGCCCAATTGGTTTGACTATGGTCTGGAACAATTGCTCCTGGGCTTTCTGCTACACCAGTTTTAATGTTAAGCTTGTTACGAACCGGATGTGTTATCTTTACCCTCAGAGTCACCTTCGAAGTATATTCTTCCTTAACTTTTAGAACATGAACACTAGGCCAGTATATTGAACCCGGCCCGTTAGCCAGCAAGCGATAGGGCATGTAAACAAAACCACTATCTTGATAACCATCTCCCCATGAATTCGCCACCTTAAGTGCCCCTATTTCCCACTCTGCCATATTGCCCTCGGGGTTGGTAAACTGCCCATCGCCATTGAAATCGAATGTAATGCTGTCATTGTAGCCCACGATGGTCATGGCATGAAGTTCTTGGCTAAATCCAAACTCAAGAATAACTTTTTTACCTGCTTCATCACTTTCTTGAGGTAGAACACCATAACCATTTGTAGGATGTGGCATTTTGGCTACAAAATTGGCAACCCCACCGGTATCATCACCCACGCCATGGTCATTAATCCAGTGCTTCAGGGTTTCAAGACCATCGGGAGTAGAAACATTTATACCATAATACTCTACTACAACCCTGTTGTCGAGAAATGAATTGTATCTATCATAACCTGTTTCCCATACTGTACGCCTCCCCTCAGCTAAGCTAATGGGTTTCCAAAGTCCACCATACTCATCAACGGTTGGTATTCCCGAACTATTAATAATATTCCAGCCCCATTGGTACCATGAACCAGAATTTTCTCCCTTGTTTAGATAGTTCCATGTATAGTGCGTAGGATATTGATTGCCAGCATGCAAATCATTGTCGTTTGCAGGAAGATTCCTTACCCTATTGACTTCGTAAGTAAACAAATAGCCAATACCGCTGGCCTGCCCGCAACTTCCACCTTCCTGACTAAAAATGGGCCGGAACCATATTTTCTGAGAATTATCTACCACAGAAGGAAGTGGAGTAGATAAGGATTTAGTTGACAAGGATAAGATTGGTATAGCATCCAATTCCGCCTGTATTTCAGGTGTAATTTCAGGTATACCTCCAGCCCACCAGGGCTCACCATTGGGGTCGGGATTCATGTTGATAAGCTGTGCGCTTACTTGCATGGCTAAGCTGGTTAGCAGCCATAAACTCAGTAAAATAATGTGCTTTTTCATAAAACCTGGTTTTGGTTAATAATAAATTGAATTTAATTGGCCTGTGTTTATCACAGGTTTATCT
>REDJ01000039.1 GCA_007693555.1 Bacteroidota bacterium | reverse complement strand
AACTACTGCCCCATCCACTGCCGGAATGACATGGCCTTGAGGCGGCTGACGGTAAGATCACCGTCCAGGGGTGGATTCAGGCGCAGTTTTAATTTTCCGCCAAAATAGTTCTCGATTTTATCCACAGCCTTAATGTTTACAATAAGTTGACGGTTAGCCCGGTAGAAGATTTCTGGATCGAGTTGTTCTTCAAGTCCGTCAAGGGAAAAATCAACCATGTGTGTTTGTCTGCTGAAGGTAAATGCAGTGCTGATGCGGTTTTCATTGTAGAAATAAGCAATATCGGCCACATCGAGACGCACATATCCATCGCCCTTGGATATAAGAAAACGTTTTCGGTATTTCTTTTCACCCCGGCGAATGGCATCCAGCAGCTCAAGGTAATCCTGTCTGCTTAAAGTTGAGCCGGCCAGGTTGGTAAAACTTTCAAATTTCCGGATGGCTGTTTCCAGTTCACTCTCCTTGAAGGGTTTTAGAAGATAATCTATGCTGTTTACCTTGAAAGCCCGAATGGCATAATTGTCATAAGCGGTGGTAAAGATCACCATACTTTGTACATCCACCTGATCAAAAATGGAAAAGCACAAACCGTCGGCCAGCTGGATATCCAGAAAAATAAGGTCGGGATGGGGGTTGTTGCGCAGCCATTCCACAGTATTTTTTACGCTTTCGAAAGTACCTGCAACCTGCCATTCCGGGCGCAGTTTGCCAACCATGCCCTGAAGCAAACGGAGATTGTGTTCTTCATCTTCAACCAGTATGATTTTTACTTCCTTGCTCATAACAATGGTATTGCCACATTAAAATTATGTTCATCCTGATTGATCTCTACCGGTTTTGCCGTTAAATGTGAATATCTCTCTACCAGGTTCTTTAATCCCGTTTTCTCAGAAAAATCCGATTCCTTGGGATTAAGATTGTTGCTTACTCTAAGTGCATTATTTTGGGTATGGATTTGAATATTTAAAGGTGCATCCTTAAGTGCCTTGTTGTGTTTCAGCGCATTTTCCACAAGCAATTGCAGGGCCAGTGGCGGAATTTCTTTTTTAAGCGATGCATCATCCACATGTATTTCAACATTCAGGGCAGCTCCCATCCTTTCTTTATGAAGAGCAGTATATGCCTCCAGAAAACTGAGTTCATCGGCCAGTTTTACTGTTACCTTATCCTTGCTTTCCAAAACATACCGATATACATCCGTGAAATTCTGGGTAAACTGTACCGCTGCATCCGGTTCATAGGTGATCATCGACTTGAGAACACTCAGATTATTGAATAGAAAGTGTGGATTTAGCTGCGCCTGCAACGAATTGTAATCGCTGACCAGTTTAAGGTTTTTGAGCTCTTCCAGTTGCCTGATGGAAAAAATCCACTTTTCAGTGATACGCATGGTAACCGATACAAGTATCAGAATAAAAATGAATATCAATCCAAAAAGTATCATCAGTTGCATAAGGGGGTGCAGAAATAACAGCGCCATATTTCCTGTAACAATGAAAACACCGAGCACAAATGAACCCAGTATCAGGCTGATGATGATGTGAAGAATCAGCCTTAGACTTATCTTTTCGGGGATGGGAAGGTAACGTTCAGCCAGATGATCGAAGAAAACATTGCCTTCACTGATAATATTGAATACCAGAACTGTGCGGAAATACTCAAGTAATGAAATATCAATACTTGTATCACCGGCCACCTGAACAGCCATAAATAGAAACAGCACAGCAGTTCCGCTCACCAGGGCAACCCTGATGAAAAAGCTTTTCATAGTATAATCTGAAAGCCGGCTGATAAAATGTAGTTCAGTGCCTTTCATATCTGCACAAATTCATTCATAATTCAAAATTAAATGATTTTCAATACAATACTAAAACTGTTTGAAGATTAACTGCAGCAAGTTTATTCCACCAGTTTGCCTGTGGCTTTGAGCCATTCTGTTTCCGTGATCCTGAAGCCGGTTCTGGCACTGATAAGTTCGCTGTAAGCCTGTTGCCAATGTGTTTGTGCCATAAGCAGGTCGGTAATGGTTTCGGCACCCACTTCATAATTATCGCGGCTCATGCGAAGGTTTTCTTTGGCCTGTTCCAATGCATCTTCATTCATTTGGATTCGTTCCCAGGCCAGCAAAAGATTCAAACGGGCCTGTTCGGCTTCCAGTTGCATTAACTGCCGGTTCTTCTCCAGTTCAATCTCTCTCATCTCCATATCAATGCGCGCCGACCTTATCTTCCTTACCCCCTGACCCCAATGGAACAAAGGAATTTTTAGCGAACCTATTACGTTCAGGCTTGTATTGGAAAACTCTGTGCCGCTAAACTCCACACCACCTATGTGGGTGTACCCTGCCTGAAAACCTACTGTAGGTAGAAATTCAGCTCTGGCCATTCTTATGTTCTGCTCGCTCATTCTGATATTATGCTCCAGCAAACGGTACTCAGGCCGATAGTGAAGGTTGATATTTTCAAGGGCATCCGGGACGGGTTGGCTCGTATCAATAAGCGTATCGGTAGCAATAATCTGCATATCAAAGGGCAATCCGGTAACCCTGCAAAGTTGCATGCGACTGAGTTCAAGGCCGTTTCTGGCTTTCTGCAGATTGAGTTTTGCATTGTTGTACTCCACCTGTGCTTTCAGCAGGTCATTTCGGCTGGCAAGGCCTACTTCATAGCTGTTACGGGCCAGTTGCACAAATTCTTCAAGCATTGCTAAAGCCTGCTCTGCCAGTTTCACCTGTTCGGTAACTGAGATAAAGGTCCAGTAAGCATGGTCGGTGGCAAGTATGGTGTTTATACGCTGCAGGCTCAGATTATCATGGGCCATATTCAGACCAATATCAGCCATCCTGTTACCTGCATTGATCTTTCCGCCGGTATAAAGGGGTTGTTCCATATTCAAACCTACAATATATGCCCCGTTCAGACTTACTTCAAGCGGTAACCAGGCATACATGTTGAACACCGGATTTCCGTCAGGACCAATTATGGGTTCGCCGGTAACGGGGTGCAGCATGAAATTGGGAACAAGTTCTCCGGTTGCAGGATCGGGCACCTGTGTTGGCAAAATCAGTTCCATGTCAAAATCCTGGTCCTGGTATATTCCAGTGCCGGATGCAGAAAATGCCGGTAGGCGAAATGTGCGTGCTGCAGCGCGTTCTTCCTGCGCCTTATCAATCTGCATGCGGGCTATTCTCAGGTCTTCGTTGTGACTCAGGGCCATTTGCCGGCTCCTTTCAAGGGTTAACACTTCCTGCGCCGGAGCTTTTAAACCATGAAAAATAAAAAGCAGAAAGGTTGTTGCTATAATCTTCTTCATAATGAATTTACGATTTGATTTGATTGATTTCAGAAGGCTTCACACCATAAAATGCGGCATACAAAATGGGAACAAACACCAGTGTAATAAGCGTACCCACAAGCAAACCGCTTATGATGGCAACGGCCATACTTGCGTACATGGGGTCGGTAAGAAGGGGCAGCATACCCAGTATGGTTGTAAAAGACGCCAGCAGCACCGGACGGGTACGTGAAATTGTAGCATTGACTAATGCCAGATGTTTGGCCAAACCACCGGAAATAAGAGTTTCAGCTTCATTGAGCAGTACTATGGCATTCTTCACAATCATACCCATCAATCCGAATGACCCGATAATGGCCATAAAGGTAAATGGCTGGCCTGCCAGTATCATTCCTGGCACAATACCAATAAATGCCATTGGAATGCAACTCAATACAATGATAGGTTTGCGGAAGTCATTGAACAACAAAATCAGTGTGAGTATGATTAAAAGTATGGAAATGGGCAGGTACCTGAAAATATTGGTTAAAGCTTCATTCTGAAGTTCATGCTCTCCCACCCACACCGCAGTGTATCCTGCAGGTAGCTCTATGGCTTCAATTTCTTTGAGACTGGCACGCCGGGTTTGTGCCGGACTGTAACCGTCCATGGGTTCACATTGCACCTGTATGGCCCGGCGACCGTTTACTCTTCTTACCACCTGCTCATGCCAGTCGAGTTCAATACCTTTGGTGACAGCACTCAACGGAACCGGACTGGCAATTTCACGTGTAATATCATCCATGGTTTTTATACCCATGAGTAATTCCTGCAGGGTTCGTTCATTGATACCGGATATATCGGGAAGCATGCTCCAAACGGGTATATTCTCGGGATTTTCTATGCGCGAACCATCGCTGTTGCGCATCTTGAGCGAAATGCCCACTCGGGTTTGCCCTTCGAAATATTCGCCAATGGGTAGTCCGTCGGTAGCTGCCAGTAATGCATTGGCGACATCCTGCCGCGATGTACCTGCCCTGCGTGCAGCCTGTTGCATGTATTGAGCCGTAAGGGTCTGCCCCATGGGCTCCCAGTCATCTTCAAGTGTATACTGGTCAACATAGGGGTTTTTTCTGAAGATTTCCTTTGCCTGAGCTGCCAGATCACGCAGCACAGCGGGGTCGGGACCCGAAAACTCCACTTCTACTGTATGTGATGATTTTATGGACAGATTGTACTTACGGATGCGTGTGCGGGCATCAGGATAGTTGTCGTGCAGGTATTGCGACACGATGGGCCGCATGCGCATCATGGTTTCATAGTCGGTAAAATTTACAATGAGCTCGCCGTAACTGTCGGCTGTCTCACCCATAGGCCTTACCAGGCAATAGCGCGACGGAGTCTGCCCATGGCTTGATACCACCATCTCCACTTCATCAAGCATAAGCAGATATTCGGTTATGGAATGTAAATCCTGATTTACCCTCTGCGGACTGCTTCCAGCAGGCAGGCGGTACTCTATATAAGCCTGGTTGTAATTGAAATCGGGGAAGAAGGTGCTTTTTATATTGGTAAAATTAAGAGCTGCCAAAAGGAGCAAAAATGCCGACACCACAAGTGTGACTGTTTTATAATGGAGAAGCTTGCAAAGCAGTTTTTTGAATTTCCTGTAACCCCAGCTCGCAAAAAGTTCCTTTTCCGATTGTGCAGGTCTGATGTTTTTCAGCAGCTTACCGGCAAACAGCGGCACCTGCGTCATGGCCAGACCCCAGCTGATGAACAGCGATATACAAAGCACCACAAACAGGTCGCGGGCATAAGTACCGGCAGCATCATCCGACAGGAAAACAGGCAGGAAAGCTGCCACAGCAATAAAAGTAGCCCCGGCAAGCGGCCAGGCAGTGCGTCGTGCCGGGTCAACCAACGCCTGCGGTCGTTTGATACCTTTTTTGTGATCTACCAGTATACCATCGATCACTACAATGGCATTGTCAACCAGCATACCCATTGCCACAATAAAAGCACCCAGCGAAATACGATGCAAAGTACCACCGGCTGCCAGCAAAATGGGAAATGTTGCAAGAATGGTGAGAAGCAATCCTGCTCCGATAATGAAACCGCTGCGCCATCCCATGGAAAGCATAAGCACAATGATGACAATAATCACAGAAGCTGTCAGGTTCCACATAAACCCATCAATGGCTGTCTTTACAAGTTCAGGCTGGAAAAACACTTTCTCGAATTCATAGCCTGCGGGAATGTTTTCCTTTAGCTCTTCCAGCCTTCTTTCCACACGCCTGCCCACTTCAATGATGTTTTCGCCCGATTCCATGGACAGGGAAATAGCTATGGCATTTTTATTATTGACATGAAGATTGTTACGGGCTGGTTCCTGGTAAGTCTCACGAACTTCTGCAATGTCAGATAATCTGAACAAGCTGCCATCCAGGCCTTTAATCAGCAGATTGGCAACATCATCACTGCTTCCGATCTTTCCTCCAAGATTCAGGTTGAGCATCTGTGTTCCGTTGTGCAGTACACCCGGGTAAACGGTTGCTGTTTCATCATTCAGGGTAGATATTATTTGCAGCGGAAACACTCCCATTTCAGCCATACCGGAAGGAGTAAACACGATTTCAGTTACCGGGTCCTGTTCACCAAAAATCTCCACCCTTGCTACACCAGGCACGGCAAGCATTTCGCGTTTTATGTAGCGGGCCATATGGCTCATTTCGCGGTAGGAATACCCGTCGGCAGTCATGGCATAAAACATCCCATACACATCACCAAAATCATCGTAAATCATGGGCTTCATGGCACCTGCCGGCAGGCGCTCTTCCACTTCGCCTATACGCCTTCGTAAAAAATCCCAACGTTGTTCTATTTCATCCTGCGGTACGGTAAGCTCCAGTGTTACAATGAGCACCGATACATTGGCCACCGATTTGGAGCGAATGGATTCCACATTGGCAAGAGTGCTTAAACCCTCTTCAATAACGTTGGTTACCTGCATTTCCACCTCATGGGCAGTGGCACCGGGCCAGACCGTTACAATCTGGCTCTGCATAACTACAAGTTCAGGGTCTTCAAGTTTACTTATGGAGCGGAAAGCAAGAATACCTCCCACCACCATACTGAACAAAAGAAAGTACATGAAAGCCTTCCGCCGGAAGGTAAGCTCAGTAATGTTCATCACAACAGTCCTCCCACATTGGTTTCCGATACAGGCTTTATCGGTTCTACCTTTTCCTGATCGGTAAGCAGACTTACCCCGGCTACCACCACCTGTTCACCTTGCTGCAAACCATGGGTAATGAGAATCCTGCCATCGCCAATGAGCCGATCAGTGGTAACTTCACGCAGGTTTACCAGTTGTGCATCCGCATCATAAACCCATACACACGTTTTACCGTCACGCTTGAAAAGTGCACTCAGGGGAATACAAACGCATGGTTCATCGTTTTGCCGCAGAGTAATATGAATTTTCATATCCATGCCCGCTGCCAATCGTTTTTGAGCTTTCATATCTGCACCCATCAACATCCTGTAAAGCTGGTTCTGTCCTGCCCTTGGGCTTATACTGAGAAGTCTGAGCGGAATTGTTTCTTCACATGCAATGGGAATAATGCCTGTTATGTCAGTAATATCACCACGGTTGAGTAACAGGGAAGCCGGTATATCAGCTTCCACATGAAATTCACTTACATCCAGGAGTGTACCCAGAGGCATTCCTGCATCAATGAGTTCTTTGGGGCTGAAATTGATTTTATGGATGTAACCCGATACAGGTGCGGTAAGCCGGGTATCATTCAACTGGTTGCGGGCATGATTGAGCTGCGATTCCACCATCCTTAATCCTGCCACAGCCTTTTCGTAGTCACTTGAAGAAACGCTCTGACGCCTGTGCAGTTCAATTACCCGTTCGGCCTCGGCCTTTACCTGCTCATATTGAGCCTGGGCTACCTGCAGTTGCACCTCATAATCACGTGTATCCATCTGAGCCACAAGCTGACCTGCATGCAAATAATCGCCTTCCTTAACAGCTATGTTCGCAATGGGGCCGGCAACCCTGAACGACAGATTTACCTCGGCAGCTTCTCGCACCCTGCCTGAAAAGGTTTTTATCTGAAAAGTATCGGCCAGTTGAACGGATTCAACTTTTACTTTTCTTACAATCTGCTCCGCATTGCGGCGGTTGTTTTCACAACCCGACAGGAGAGCCACTGTCAAAATAAAAATACAAAGGTTAATGATTGGTTTCATAACTTCCGCTTGATGAGAATAATTTGTTTCAGGCGATAAAATTATATGTGTGCAATAGTTTTCGCTAAAGAAATCTGCATGAAGTGATTAAATGGGGGTATGAAATGCAGGATTGTAAAGTATTCTCTCCCTGCTCATGCATACCTTTTAAAAAGCGACTATAAAGCATGGTTAAAATTTCAAACAAAAAAGTTCCCAAATTGAGAATTTTGCCTTATCTTTGTTCTCATATTGGGAACCATGAAGAGAATTTTCGTAAAAAGCACGTTAAGAGAATTTTGGGAAAGATATCCCGATCCAAAACAGTTTATAATAAAATAGATGCTAACAGTATTTAAAACTGGTCAATATGAACTTAAAACCGATTAAAACAGAATCAGATTACAAAGCTGCATTAAAAAGATTAGAAGAAATTTTTAATGCAAAACCGGGTACCCCCGAGAGTGACGAGTTGGAAATACTTGGGTTAATAGTAGATGATTACGAAAACAAGCATTATCCTATTGAAGCTCCCGATCCAATCGAAGCTATTAAAATAAGGATGGAAGAAATGCATCTGAGGCAGGTAGATCTAATTCCTGAAATTGGAGGAAAAAGCAGAGTGTCAGAGATATTAAA
>REDJ01000120.1 GCA_007693555.1 Bacteroidota bacterium | reverse complement strand
GCGGCAGGAACTGAAAAAGAAGCTGTAGAACGTTTCTGGAGAAATATTTTTGGAGGGGCTGCATCCACACGTTTTCACAGGCCCGCTCACAGGGGTGGCGATTTTTACTGGGGAATTGGACTCTCCGAAAGGGCAGAGCAAACCCTGCGCGCGGTAAACATGTTCCTTGACGAATTCGACATTTTCAATGCCCAGCCCTATGAAGCGTTTTCAACTTTAGGCAACTCAGTAGATTCATACTGCATGGCCAATCTGGGGAAAGAATATGCCGTCTATTTTCCCGGGGGAAGAGCCACGGTCCATCTGGATCCATGGGTGCATACGATTAGAGCTTCGGTGAAATGGCTTGATGTTGCAAGCCTCACCTGGAGTGAAGAGGAGATCATCGAACCCCAGTGGGACAACTACGATGGCAGCGACTCGTGGGGCCCACAACGCATCATCACACTTACGCCCAAAGATCACAGGTCGTACGTGGCAGTGATTAAAGTTTTAGAATGAACCCACGATAAATCCAATTACACAATTAATAATTCACCAAATAATCCTGCATCAAATACTGACATCCAGAAAAATAATTTTACTCACTTAACCCAATTAAAAATGAAAACTCCTTATTTCAAATCCCTGGCCCTTCTTTTTTTACCTGTATTTCTGGCAACCTCCTGCGCTAATAGCAATGACCAAACAGAAGAAAAAGTCATTCGCTATCATGTGATCTTCGATACCGACGCCAATAATGAGGTGGACGATCAGCATGCCCTTGCCTACCTGCTATTCAATGGCGATTATTTTGCTGTGGAAGGGGTAACCGTTAATGCCACCAGCGATCCTGACGGATACGATACCTTTTCGCCTGTGAGCGACCATTACGACGAAGCCAAACGGGTTATGCAACTGTGCGGTGTTTTCGATCGCATTCCCCTGCTGACCGGTGCGCAAGGCTCCTTTGAAGAGATCAGACCCTTTATTGATCAGCCCGACTTCGACGGCCATGAAGCGGTGGACTTTATCATTGAGCAGGCCATGCGCGAGCGCAACCAGGAGCTTATCCTGCTACCCGTTGGTAAGCTTACAAATATTGCCCTGGCCTTGCTTAAAGAGCCGCTTATTGCCGAAAGGTTGCGCATTGTATGGTTGGGCTCCAACTACCCCGAACCAGGTGAGCACAACCAGGACTGGGACATTCCTTCCATGAATTATATTCTTGATTTGGATGTTTCTTTCGAAATGGTAACTGTTCGCTATGGCGACCCCTCCGGAACCGATGCCGTGAAAGTAACCCAGGCGCAGATTTTTCATCGTATGCCAGGCAAGGGACCCCAAATTGATGAGCCGGTCACCGGAAGGCATGGAGGAGAATTTTACAATTGGGGAGATTATTCAGTTGATTTATTCACTCATTACCAAATGTGGGGTGATCCTCCGGCCAGATCCTTGTTTGATCAGGCTGCCGTGGCCATTGTAAAAAACCCCAATTGGGGAGAACAATACCAGCATCCCGCCCCCATATTCCTTGATGGTAGATGGGTAGAACGCCCGGAAAATCCAAGAAAAATTATTATATGGGAGTGGTTTGATATTTATGGGATCATCAATGACTATTTCATTACTATGGCTAACTATGTACTGGCAGAGAGACCTTAATCATTTTATTCTCATTTCCAGGTCTTCGTCAACATATTATATCCTAAATATGGGTCCCTGCATTTGATTTCGTACGAACGTGAATTGAAATTATGTTTATCGATTCCGCATAGCCGGGACTTCGTACCTTTGGTTCTCAGCATCCCCGTTTGACATTTGACATCAAACATCTGACTTCAAAAATCACTAAACCCCCGTCTTCCTATCCCACAACTCAATATGCTCTCTTGATGAATAGCGAACGCTTTCCCTTACAGCAATCTCAACAACGGTATTTCTGATTCTGTGCAGCCCTTCGCGGGTGCCACCCAGCGGCATAAGGATGATTTGAGTTCGTTTTATTAAACCGGGCTTCAGGAACGATTCTTCAATCTCATCCCAGTCTTCATCCTGGGCTACTACGAATTTAAACCAGGCATTTTCAAGCGAAGAAAGATGTTTGATGATTGGAGGCTGATATCGAAGTTTGTCAGGGTTGCCGCTGTGTTTGAGTTTGGGACTGTTGTTCCATACGTCGATAAGCCGGGTAAACTCCGGATCGGGCATCAGCGTGCATTCATTTTCGATCTCGGTGAATGGCTTAAAGCCGTACCTTTCTTTAAAGGACTGAAGGAAAAGGGTGAGTCCTTTTTGTTGTTTCATAGGGCTTCCCCCGGTGAGTATCAGATGTTGTCCGCTGCGCAGTTTGCTCACCAAATCGGTCTGGTAAATCAATTTCCATAGTTCTTCAAAAGTATAAGGATTCCCGGCTCTCCATACCTCTTTGGTGTCGCACCACCAGCAGTTTTGCGTGCAATGCTGTACTCTGAGGAAAGCAGCAGGTTGTCCAAGATTGATTCCTTCTCCCTGTATGGTGTCGTAAAAAAATTCTGCTATTTCAAGAAAGGGAACATCTTCGGGCAGGGGCTTTTTAAAATCAGGATGTGATGATATTATCGTTTTTACAAATTGCATAGTAATAATAGAAAACAGGTTGATTTGAACCAGGTAATTAAGATTATCAAATTTAAAGCAGACACAAGTTCAATGTTTTGTAAATTTACATAATTAAAAATAGTCTTTTGAACATAATATATGTAAAAGCTATTCCGCATTATATTTAATAACCTCTGCTTGAAGAAAGTACCCTTTAAAACAATAAATACGGGAAAAAGACAAACAAATTGCCATTAAAACCAAAAAGATTATTTAGCAATTAAAATTGGCGAACAATTATACAAATGGAAAGAATTATAACCGGTATTTTATTGCTGCTATTAGCAATGACAGCATGCACACCACAATCAGATAAAGAAAGAATGAACATAGCCGTAACCACCCAAACCGAAGGTTTCCGACACGATAATATTCCCCTTGCAGTAAATGTAATTAAAAACCTTGCAAAAGAAAATAACTGGCAATTATATCATACTGAAGACCCGGTTTTTTTCACAAAAGATAATCTGGACACCCTGGACCTGATCATTTTTCTGCAAACCACGGGAAATATTTTTGACGATGACCAAAAACAGGCCATTGAACATTTTGTTGAGCAAGGAGGAGGCTTGCTAACCATTCATACAGGCACCGTTACAGAAAATGAATGGGAATGGTATATTGACAACCTTGGCGCGGTTTTCGTTGGTCATCCACCCGTACAGGAGGGCAAGCTTATCATTGAAGACAGGAACCACCCGTCCACTGCCTTTTTTCCTGATTCAATCTGGGTAATTGAAGACGAATGGTACTTTTTTGACCGCAACCCGCGAGAAGATGTGTATGTACTTATCTCCATTGATGAATTTAGTTATGAAGTCGATTATAACGAATGGTTTCATGGTGTTAGTCATCTTAAGGGTGACCACCCATTGGTATGGTACAAACATGTTGGGCAGGGAATTATTTTTCAAACGGCACTGGGTCATCCAAAAGAACTTTATTCTGATTCACTTTTTATCAAGCATTTAAAAGGTGCAATTTTGTGGACTGCCGGAAAAAAAGAGTAATTGCTTCTCCCTTTATAGCGTCGTAAAAAAAATGGCAATTTCAAAATACTAATAATCATCAGACAGAGATTTATAATCAGGATTTGATTATAATATATTTTTACAAATGGCATATTTATTTTCAAATAACAATCTGATTTAAAATAGATAATTAAGTTTTTCCAGTTTAAAGTTGACTCTGGTTCAATGTTTTGTAAATTCATATAATTAAATAATCTCTCTAAGTGCATAAAAAGTTTTATAAAGCCGTCCTTACATTTTATTTTGCAACCTTAATTTTGTTTCAGGGCATGAGTCAGGAATTGTATTTTCCTCCTGTAACCGGCGACAACTGGGATACTCTTTCACCAAACTCGCTGGGTTGGTGCAATGATAAAATTGAAACTCTTTATGATTTTCTCGATTCAAATAACAGCAAGGCCTTTATACTGCTGAAAGATGGCAAGATTGTCCTTGAGAAATATTTCGGAGATTTTGAACAAAACGATAACTGGTATTGGGCTTCAGCCGGAAAAACAATTACGGCTTTTATGGTAGGAATGGCACAACAGGAGAATTATCTTAACATTCACGATTCCACTTCTGATTACCTGGGTGAAGGCTGGACAGCCACAACTCCCGAACAGGAAGCACAAATTACTATCTGGCATCAGCTTACCATGACCACCGGACTGGATGATGAAGTGGAGGAAGGCATTTGTACTCTGGATACCTGTCTGATATACAAAGCTGAACCGGGTACAAGATGGGCCTATCATAATGCGCCTTATACATTACTGGGTAATGTTATTGAAAATGCGACAGGTTTTACACCCAATTTTTATACACATCAAAAACTGAAAGTTCCCACAGGAATGAATGGCGCATTTGTTGATTTAGGGTATAACAATGTTTTTTTCAGTAACGCAAGAAGTATGGCTCGTTTCGGTTTGCTCATACTTAATAACGGGATTTGGAATGGTAATACAATTATGTCAGATACTGCCTATTTCAACCAGATGATAACCACATCCCAATCAATCAATGAAGCATACGGCTATTTATGGTGGTTAAATGGAAAATCGTCATATATGGTGCCACAGACTCAATTGGTTTTTGATGGCTTCTTAAGCCCCAATGCTCCACCCGACATGATTTCAGCCCTGGGTATGAACGGACAGATTTTGAATGTAACTCCTTCGGAGAATATGGTTTGGATAAGAATGGGTGAATCACCGGATGGCTCTTTGGTTCCTTATATGCTTAATGATGCAATATGGGAATATGTAAATGATCTTTTCTGTGATGCAGTGAGTATACCGGATAAAAAATCTTCAGAATCATCCGTTAAACTTTTTCCTAATCCTGTTTCCGTTTCTTTGATGATAGAATCAGAAATGAAAATCGAATGGATTAAAATTTATAATATGCATGGCCAAATTATTGACAGGATTGAAGTAATGGATTTGAATGCGAAATTATTATTTGAACATATGATTCCCGGCTTGTATGTTGTAAAAGTTTATTTTCTAAACGGACAAAATAGTATAAGAAAAATTGTAAAAGAATAATGCCATTGCTAATATAAATTATGCTGCAATAAAATGAAAACCAATCAACAGGCCCTGGTAAACCAAACCATAGCGTATGTAAAACATGAGTTGAATAAAGCAGAAGGAGGCCATGACTGGTGGCATATATGGCGGGTGTGGAAACTATCTGTAAAAATTGCACAATCAGAACAGGCAGATATGCTTGTTGTGGAACTGGGTACTTTGCTTCATGATATTGCCGACTCAAAATTTCACGATGGAGATGAAACGCTTGGGCCGCAAAAGGCCCGGAGTTTTTTAGAATCTTCCAGGGTTGATGAATCTGTAATTGATCATGTCGTAAAAATTATAGTAAATATTTCTTTCAGTGCCGGCAAGGAAAAACAAGCTTTTCGTTCAAAGGAACTGGATATCATTCAGGACGCTGACCGGCTGGATGCTTTGGGTGCCATCGGTATCGCAAGGGCTTTTAATTATGGTGGATTTAAAAACAGGGAAATATTCAATCCGGTTATCAAGCCCAAACTGAACATGACCAAAGAAGAGTATAAAGGGAATAATGCTCCCACAATCAATCATTTCTACGAAAAACTTCTTTTACTGAAAGATAAAATGAACACTGAAACCGGAAAAAAAATGGCAATTCAGAGACACGAATTTTTAGAAAAATTTTTAAATCAGTTTTATGAGGAATGGGAAGGTAATTTATAGGCATTGATTGAAATCGGAAATTCACTTTACACTCAGTTAACTATTGGTAAAACCCTTTGGCTGGCTGCAAGTCAGACTGTTAAGAGTCGCTTGGTTTTTTCTGAATTCTTTTTAAGGTTTGAAGGTGAATTTCAAAATTTATATGGTAATTTTGCCCCTGTTGGTTGAATTTTTTTGTAAATTTAATAAAACGATATTTCTGTATATTTTCATTTTAGTAAGCTTATGAGTAAAGAAAAAGAGAAAGAAAAAAATGTAAATGCCGAAAAACTGAAGGCATTGCAACTTACCATGGATAAGATTGAAAAATCTTATGGTAAAGGAACGGTAATGAAGCTGGGCGATTCGCCGGTGGTGAGTATCAGCAGTATCTCATCGGGAAGTATTTCCCTTGACCATGCGCTGGGTATTGGTGGTTTTCCGCGCGGACGTATTGTTGAGATATATGGTCCTGAATCGTCAGGTAAAACAACCCTGGCTATTCATGCCATTGCTCAAGCCCAGAAGGCCGGTGGTATTGCTGCCTTCATTGATGCAGAGCACGCTTTCGACAGCACCTATGCAAAGAAGCTTGGTGTGGATATCGACAATCTTCTTGTATCACAGCCCGACAACGGTGAGCAGGCACTTGAAATCACCGAAAACCTTATACGGTCGGGTGCCATTGATATCATTGTCATTGACTCGGTTGCTGCACTTACTCCCAAAAGTGAAATTGAAGGTGAGATGGGCGACAGCAAAATGGGGCTTCAGGCCCGATTGATGTCACAGGCTTTGAGAAAACTTGCCGGTACCATCAGTAAAACCGGTTCCTGCTGCATCTTTATCAATCAGTTGCGCGAAAAGATCGGTATCATGTTTGGCAACCCCGAAACCACAACCGGTGGTAATGCACTGAAGTTTTATTCTTCTGTAAGGTTGGATATTCGCCGGATATCTCAAATTAAGGAAGGCGATAGCGTAACCGGTAACCGGGCAAGGGTAAAAGTTGTAAAAAATAAACTTGCACCTCCTTTCCGCCAGGCTGAGTTTGATATCGTGTATGGTGAAGGAATTTCCAAAACAGGAGAGATCATTGACCTTGCTGTGGATTATAATATCATTAAAAAAGCCGGCTCATGGTTCAGCTATGGCGATACCAAGCTGGGGCAGGGTAGGGATGCCGTGAAAAGCCTTCTGACAGACAACCCCGAACTGGCTGAAGAGATTGAAGCCAAAATCATTGAAGCACTTTCGTCGAAAAAATAATAATTCTGAAGATTTTTAAAGTGGTCAGTCGACTTCCAAATCGTCTAACCACTTTTTTTTTCTCTGCGCCTCTCTGTCTCCCCCGGTGAAAAAAAATCAGATTTTCTCCATCAGAACCACACTCTCCACATGCTGCGTATGCGGAAACATATCTACAGCCTGAACTTTTTTTACCTTGTAACTGCCTGATAACATTTCAATATCTCTGGCCTGGGTGGCCGGGTTACAGCTCACATAAACAATCCTGTCAGCTTCTGATGCGATTATTTGTTTCAGAACATCGGGGTGCATGCCTGCCCGGGGCGGATCGGTGATTATCACATCAGGCTTACCATGCTGCTCCATAAATTCCGGGGTAAGAACTTTTGCCATATCTCCGGCCGCAAATACAAGGTTATCAAGCTTATTGAGCCTGGAGTTTTCCCTGGCATGGGCAACGGCTTCCTCAATATATTCAATACCGACTACTTTGCTTGTTTGCCGGGCAACAAAATTGGCAATGGTGCCTGTGCCGGTGTATAAATCATATACGAGCTCTTTTCCTGTAAGCCCGGCAAATTCTCTTGCAATTTTATATAGCTCATAAGCCTGCCGGCTGTTGGTCTGATAGAAGGATTTGGGTCCTATCCTGAATTGCAAACCTTCCATTTCTTCAGTCAGGTAAAATGTGCCCGCAAAATGAACCGGTTCCAGGTCGGCAATGCTGGTGTTTTGCTTATCATTGATCATGTACCAGGTGGATATGATCTCAGGAAAACCCTCATGGATATGTTTCAGCAAACTCTCACGCTTATCATCTTCACCTGAGAAAAGCACAAGGATAAGCATAAACTCTCCCTTCTCATTGTTGCGGATAATGATATTGCGAAGTAAACCTGTTTTTGTTCTGAAGTCGTATAAGTCAATATGGTTTTTTATGGCAAATTCTTTTATCCCCAGCCTGATGTGGTTTGACGGCTCGGGCTGCAGCCAGCATTTTTTAATATCAAGCACCTTGTCATAAAATCCGGGGATATGATAACCCAGTGCCTGAAGGTTTGTAACTTCTTCACTGCTTTGTATTTCATCGGGAGTGAGCCACCTGCGACTGGCAAAAGTATATTCGAGTTTGTTGCGGTAAAATTGTGTATCAGCAGATCCCAGTATAGGTATAAGCTCGAAAGGATAATTTACTTTGCCAATCCTTTCAATGTTGTCAGTAACTTGCTTTTGTTTATATCTGAGTTGTTCATCATAGCTTAGATGCTGCCATTTGCAGCCGCCACAAATACCAAAGTGTTCACAAAAAGGTTCGGTACGGGAGTCTGATTTTTTATGAAACCTGATGATTTCACCTTCCAGATGGCGTCGCCGGGTTTTTTTGATCTGAATATCCACCACATCTCCCGGGGCACCGTAATTAACAAAAATCACCATATCATTATGCCGCGCAATGGCTTTGCCTTCAGCGGCCACGCCTGCTATCGTTACGTTCTCAATAATCTTATTAAATAAGTGTCGTTTGTTGCTTCTGCTCATCTGGTAACAAATATCGGTTTAATACATTAATAATTTGAATGATTACTGTATAATAGATGGATTAAATTATTCGTAAGTGACTATTTTTTCAAAATCAACGCTACCCAAATACTCAAAAAAGGTTCTTACTCTTTCGGAGTTTTCGCGGTTCTGAAGGAAAATTACTATTTCATTTACTTTATCCTGCATATTTACTTCATTTTTTTTTAAGATAATTATCTGTTTTAAGTCCTCCGGCGATTGAACCTCAATTCCCATCTTATTTAATTCCTCCTGCAAATAAGGAAAGTGAAGTTTAGTATTACTCATCAGAAAACTAAAGTCATAAATATCTCTTGCCTTGAGCCGCTGAGTTAAAGCCACAGCTTTCATGGAAAACAAAATTGTCTTTTTTGGTAAATGAATAGGGAAATAAAATCCAAAACGGTTAATGAAATGTAACTCTTTATCATATTTAACACGGTTTTTCTGAATATCAATTTTTATCCAGATTTTTTTTCTTGGATCCTCAAGCTTGTAAATCTTTGCTGCATCCGGAAAGTTAATTTTGCAAAAATTGTCGGTGTTTTTATAATTATGTTCAATAAAACAATCAATACCCTCTTTCTTAATTTCAATGGCAGTTTTATCAAAAACTTCCCGGAGTGTTTCTTTGTCATTTCCCAGAAAATCAAAATCAAGATCTTCACTAAAACGGTCAAGACCATAGCAAAACCTTAAGCTTGTACCTCTAATGAATACAAGTTTATTCGCATACTTACTTTTAGAAACCTTACTAAGCACAAGGGTTTGCAAGTATTCTTTTACCATATACTGCCTGAAAAAAGCTGAACTCAGTTTTTCAGGGTATTGCTTTAGAATATCTTCAATGGATACCATAGTATTTAAAAATGTGAGTTAGATTAGTTTCTACAGTGCGATTATTGGAAAGAGAAGTATATTTATTCAAACTTTTTTTATTGAGAGCTTCTAAAACACTCCTGTCAAATCTCATTTCCAAAATTTCATTTTTTGTAAACAGACCTTTTTTCAGGTAAACAAAATCAAAAAATGCTTTTTCAATGCTTGCTGTTTTTACTGTTCTTTCAATACTTTTACCGTACAGGGGAATTTCAATCTTTCGGAGTTCATAACCGTGATATAATTCAGTTTTCAGGTTACGATAGCTGAAATTTCCAAAAGAAGTATCAAAAATTGCAGTTTTTTTGGTACTTATGGATGTTAAAGTATATACAGCTTCGGGAATTAGCGATTCGGATGACATAACATATTCAAGACTTAAATAAGATGGCTCATAAATTTTATTGGCAATCAAATATTCCAGGCCTTTTGTATCTTTAAATTCATTGAATATGTAAACTCCTTTAATGACAGGGATAATGTACTTCTTTTTTGCCCATTCATATAACCGTCTGCGATCAATGTCACCAAACACCCCATAGATATCTTCATACGAAAATACCACGAATGATATCATCTTATTATGGAATTCCTTGAAATTCATCATGCAAAATTAGTAATATATTTCTAAAAGTAGTTAAATAAAGTGACAAAAAGAAATAAACTGAACAATCTTACATGATTCAGTGATGCTTAAATTTTATTTTACCCCAATTCTGTTTGAACATGGCTCAGGTCAGAAACGTTTTTTATTTGATTTCAGTAACATAAATCAATAAAATAGTTTGACTTCACTGCCTGAACATATCATCTTCTTCGACGGTGTTTGCAATCTCTGCAACAGCTCGGTAAATTTTGTCATCAGGCATGATAAGCAAAATATTTTCCATTTTGCATCCCTGCAATGGCCCGTTGCCAGGCAGGTTCTTGCCGAAAATTATCCTGAAGGAGATGATTTTCACACCATCCTGTATTATGAAGATGGGAAAATCTTTGAAAAATCCACTGCTGTTTTACGGATTGCCCGGAAGCTGGGCTACCCATGGAAAGCAGCATATGGTTTTATCATTGTACCGAAATTTATTCGCGATGCAGTATATATGCTTATAAGCCGTAACCGCTACAAATGGTTTGGAAAAAGAGAAGAATGTATGGTACCCTCCTCAGAGCTGAAAAATAAATTTCTCAATTCGTCGCTTTAAAATCCTGTTGGCCACCTTTCCCATGAGATTAATCTAATGTTTTAATTTTCAGAAAAATAAGAAAATTGTTTTGCTTATTAAATCAAAACCTTTTTCCTATATTTGCCCAAAATTTATCCATACATCGATGTAATTAAAACGTATAGCTAACTATTTAAAAAAGGAGATTTAATTATGACTAATGTAATGACTGAAAAATTAAACTCGCAGCAACTTATTGATTTGGAAGACAAATATGGTGCGCATAACTACCATCCACTGCCGGTAGTTCTTTCACGTGGTGAAGGAGTATTTGTGTGGGATGTGGAAGGAAAGCGTTATTATGATTTTCTTTCAGCCTATTCTGCTGTGAACCAGGGTCATTGCCATCCAAAAATTTTAGACGCCCTGATTGACCAGTCAAAAACACTGGCACTTACCTCCAGGGCATTTCATAATGATATTCTGGGACGTTACGAAAAGTATGTAACAGAATATTTTGGTTACGACAAAATCCTACCTATGAACACCGGGGCAGAAGCTGTTGAAACCGCAATAAAGCTTACCCGTAAGTGGGCCTATAAGAAAAAGGGTATTCCTGAGAATATGGCCAAAATTGTGGTTTGTGAAAACAACTTCCACGGTCGTACAACTACCATTGTGTCTTTTTCAAGCGATCCTGACGGTTATGGCGATTATGGTCCGTTTACCCCAGGGTTTATCCGTATTCCTTACAATGATGCTGATGCTCTTGCCGAAGCACTCAAAGACCCGCATGTGGCAGGTTTTATGGTAGAGCCAATTCAGGGTGAAGCCGGAGTATTCGTGCCTTGCGATACCTATCTGCCAAAATGTAAGGAACTTTGCGAAAAGCATAACGTTTTATTTATTGCTGATGAAGTTCAAACAGGTATTGCACGCACCGGAAAACTGCTTGCCTGCGACCATGTGAATGTAAAACCCGATGTGCTTATTCTCGGTAAAGCCATCAGTGGTGGTATGTATCCTGTATCTGCCGTATTGGCAAATGATGATATCATGTTGGTGATCAAACCAGGTCAGCATGGTTCAACATTTGGCGGAAACCCTGTTGCTGCAAGGGTTGCTTATGCTGCTCTTGAAGTTATCAGAGAAGAAAAACTGGCAGAAAAAGCCCAACACCTTGGAGAGGTACTTCGTAAAGAACTTAGGGCCATCAAATCAGAAATGATTACCAAGGTAAGGGGAAAAGGTCTTTTAAATGCCATTGTTATTAAACCTAAAAATGGAAAAGAAGCATGGGATGTTTGTGTTAAAATGGCTGAAAATGGCCTGCTTGCCAAACCTACTCATGGTGATATAATCCGTTTTGCTCCGCCATTGGTAATCACTGAAGAGCAACTTATGGAATGTGTAGACATTATCCGTAAATCAGTTCTTTCATTCGAATAGCAGAAGAAAGAAACCGGAACAGGATTCAAATGAAAACGGTCAGGTAAATAATTGCCTGACCGTTTTTTATTAAAAAACCGGAGAATTAAATCCTCCGGTCTGTATATAAATAATCACTCTAAAATATCTTAGTTTACAAGTTTTTCGTAACGCATTTCAACGTCTGCCCAGTTAATAACATTCCAGAATGCATTGATGTAGTCAGGTCTGCGATTCTGGTAATGCAGGTAATAAGCATGCTCCCAAACATCGATCCCAAGAATTGGGTAGCCTTTTACATCAGCAACATCCATTAATGGATTGTCCTGATTGGGTGTACTGGTTACCTGTAATTCTCCTGATGCATCAACAATCAACCATGCCCAACCGCTACCAAAGCGTGTTGCAGCTGCCTTGTTGAATTCTTCCTGGAATTTTTCGAAAGATTCAAATCTTTTTTCAATGGCATTTAATAATTTTTCACCAGGTTTGCCACCGCCATCAGGCGACATATTTTCCCAGAAAAGGGTGTGGTTCCAATGTCCGCCACCATTATTCCTTACAGCCATTGAATGCTGACTCATGTTTTTAAATATCTCTTCGAGCGTTTTATTGGCCAGTTCAGTACCTTCAATGGCATTGTTCAGGTTGTTGATATATGCCTGGTGGTGCTTGGAATGATGAATTTCCATTGTACGGGCATCAATATGAGGCTCCAATGCTTCATAAGCGTAATTTAATTCCGGTAGAGTGTACTTTCCGTCTGTCATAGTTACTAAAGGTTTTTGTTCGTTAAATTTATTATTTGCTATTGTTTCTGTTCTTTCCTGCACTTGCTGACAGGAAGTAAAAAATATTCCAGCAATTAATAAAGCCGGGAATATTTTCATAATTTTTGTTGCCATTTTTTTCATCCTTTCTGTTTTACTTTTCTGTTCTTTTAATTAAGTTAAACACAAAATAATTGTCTTATTTTTATTTAGTCCACGTTTAAACAACAAAGCAATATCAGTTTTGTTTAATGACATACTTGAATTGAAAAACCATTTAAGGATAAACTACCAGGTAAGGTGCAACTCTTTGGAAAACAGAATCATCTATCAGTTCTGAACGCAAAATGTCATTTAAAGAAGTATATTTTCCGTGCAGTTCTCTCATTCGCAAAATAGAATTTACCTGGTTGCGGTCAAGGTATGGATGACGTATCAGTGTTGCAAAATCGGCAGTATTGATATCTATTCTTCTCAGTTCAATAGAATCACTTATAAAAACATGAGGTAAAATTTGCTCAAAACGACTTGAGTCCATACCATAAACTTCCATCAATTGCTCAGTAGAATAGAAACCTCCCAGCAAATCCCTGTAGGAAGCAATTCTTCTGCTGAAAACCGGCCCTATACCTCTTATTTGCTGCCATTCAGTTGTATCTGCCTTGTTGATATCAATAAGTACACTGGCCCAGCTGGGTTGTCTTCGGTTATCAGGTAAAGTGTCCCTGGCAAGAGCCCGGGCTTGTAATTCCTCCCTGCGCGTTCGCTCATGCTCTTCACGTGAAGGCAAGTCGATGTAATTTTCTATCCGGCTGTAAAAATCTTCATCTATACTGAATATCCTCTTCAAGTCTTCTCTGAATCTGAAAATTCCGCCTGCATTTCTGTAGTTCACAATATTGCCGGCAATTCTTTCAGGAAAACCCATTTCCACAAACTCTTCCCTGTTCAGCAGATTGGGATTGAAAGCAGCCAGGGTTAGCACAAGTTCCGGTTTGATTGTTTGTTCAGCAATGCGGGTTTTTTCCAAAGCAATTCTGGCTTCATGGTATTCTGCCCGTAGTTTTTCATACTTTTCTATTTTGTCATTAAACTCGGTGAAATCATAAACTTTAGCCGGAAACAATATGGGGTAAAAAAATGGCAGAATAATGATAATAATCAAAAGAACGGATAGGACAACAATTCCGTTTCTTTCAGTTTTTGTAAAATAGAAGTAATCTTTCCAGCCCATAGCTAACTTATGATAATGCCATATCGATTTGAGATAAGATTACTTTAATTTAGAACAAAAAATTGAATTGTGCAATTTTTCAGTGTTCTTTTTTGTTTTTTTACTACCTGGGTTCAGAATGTTTTATCGACCAAAGAGGATGAACTGATTTTGGTATCATATTTGATTTTTTTAAAATCCTTTAATTCTTTTTTTACCTTGATATCTCTACTTAAATAAATAACCCCATGCTAAAGCTTTTTTATCCAATCTTGCTAAATCCTGTCAGAAGTAAATTATACTCCATTTTTGTATTCTTCACAGCAACCATTATTCTCTTAATTTCTCCAACAGGTAATGCCCAGTTTAAAACTGACCCGGATAATTTTAACATTCAGGATTATGGTCCCTTTGAGGAAATGAAAGACTTTTTCTCTCATCAGAAAAATTATGTTCCGGGTCAGCCATTGAATGAAGTAGTGAAAACTATCTATGTTGCTTTCAACATATGGCAATACGATGATGGAAGTGGCAGCTTCCAGGAAACCGACGAGGTCCTTGAACAAATATCCCAAATTATTAAGTGGATGAACTATCGGTTTAGAAACAATCCGGCACCTTCACACCCTGTTGAAGGAGTTGATTACCTTACCGATTCCCACATTCAGTTTGAAATTAAGGATATCAGTTTTTACAGAAACTCAGAAATGATGGATATTGGTTGCTTTCATGGCAGACAGCTCAATGAAGCAGTTTTCAATAAACACCCACATAAGCGAAGGTATTTGAATATACATTTAACACAAGGTGATTGCAGAGGTGGTTCAGGATACGCAAATTACCCGTCTTCAGGCAACCTGGAAACAGATTCCTACAATGTTGGTTTTGTGATAGAAATACGGGAAAACCTGGAAGATTTTCATTTTTGGGCTTTGATGATACATGTATCGCATGAAATGGGACATAATCTGGATTTGAGGCATCCGTATGATTCAGAATTCTGCAATTTTTCTCATCCTGATTTCCTTTTTGATCTTTTTGGTTTTGAAAAGCAGGATTGGTGTGAGAATCCCAGACCCGGGTGCGATATATGCTTTCATCAGGGTGGATGGAGTTGTGACAGAAACGATCCTGAGACTACCTGTACAAATAATATGATGGGAGGTAACAGAGGTGCAGTTAACATTACCCCCTTACAAATGGGCAGAATGAACAGAGCGCTTGCTCTGAAAAGTGCACGTAAATATACATGGGCTTATTCAGACAATCCATTTACTGTTAATTCCAACCAAAAATGGACAGATAATATAAAGTTTTACCAGGATATCCTAATAAAAGAGGGCAATAGTCTTCATCTGACCGGGACATTGGAGATGGTACCGGAGGCATCAATTATATTAGAACCTGGTGCACGACTCATTGTAGATGGTGGCTTGATAACAAATGCACTTTACAGTGATTTTTTCTGGCAGGGTGTTTATGTGAAACCTCCGGAAAAAAGGGGCTTTCTTTTTTGGCGAAAAAAAACTCCCGGAGCTGAAGTGATTTTAGTTAACAAAGGAGCTATCGAAAATTATCTGAAGTAGGGTTGAAAAAAAAATTTGACAAGTTTTATTTCAGATATAAGCCTGCTTATAAATTCTTTGTTTAAAAATCCCCTGCTTTGCTGATATTTTTTATATTTTTGGGCTTTTGCAAAAAAACCAGGAAAAACCAAAAGCAATAATATGTCAACAGGCACCGGAGGTAATCGTGACGGATTTACCAGCAAATTTGGAATAGTAGCCGCAGCAGCAGGTTCGGCCATAGGACTAGGTAATATATGGAGATTTCCATATGTAGTTGGGGAAAGTGGAGGAGGGGCATTTCTGCTGGTCTATCTGAGCTTCGTTTTGCTATTGGGGATTCCGGTTATGCTCTCAGAGTTTATTATTGGAAGAAAAGCAAAGCGAAATACCTTTGGAGCTTTCAGGGAAATTGCTCCAAAAACCTGGTGGCCCATAATTGGTGTTATGGGTATTGTTGCAGCGTTTGTAATTCTTGCTTTTTACAGTACAATTGCCGGATGGACTCTCCATTATGTTTATCTTTCATTCAGTAACGGGTTTCAGGGAAGAGATACTGCTGAGCTAACGCACATGTTTGAATTATTTCAGACATCCACATTTTTACCGTTATTCTGGCAATTGATTTTCATCACTTTAACTGCCGCCATTATCCTTTCAGGAGTGAAAAAGGGGATAGAAAAATATTCCAAAATTCTTATGCCTTTTTTACTTTTGCTGCTTATAACATTATCCATCCGTTCAGTAACACTTCCCGGCTCTTTTGAAGGTCTTGTTTTCCTTTTTAAACCTGACTTCGGCAAGCTTGATTCGGGAGTCATATTGGGTGCATTAGGTCAGGCATTTTTCTCTCTCAGCATTGGCATGGGTGCATTGATTACCTATTCCTCCTATTTTCCTGACAGGACCAATCTTTCCAATACTGCCTTCGAAGTTTCTGTTGCCGACGTTATTATTGCCATATTAGCCGGTATTGCTATTTTCCCTGCTATGTTTTCCATTGGTATGCTTCCTGAGCAGGGTGGCGCAGGATTGATTTTCATGGTCTTGCCCAATGTTTTTTTGCAAATACCCGGGGGTTACTTCATAAGTATTGCTTTTTTTATTTTGCTTGCAATTGCTGCCCTTACTTCTTCCATTTCTATCATGGAAGTTGTAGTAGCATTTCTGACAGAAGAATTTAATATAAAACGTAAATACGCCACACTTGTTACTGCTGTGTCAGCTGCATTTGTAGGTTTGTTCTGCACATTATCGTGGGGTGCTTTTAAAGGAATTACAATTGGAGGGAAAAATATTTTTGATACTCTTGATTTTGCAGCTTCTAATATTTTACTTCCGTTAGGCGGACTATTGATTGTAGTTTTTGTTGGATGGTATATGCGAAACAGCGATGTAAAAGATGAAATGTCGAATAATGGATTATTTAAACTAAGAATATATTTTATATTTCGCTTTTTGATCCGTTTTATTGCTCCGGTTGCTATTGCAATTATTTTCCTGAACGCAATTGGTATTCTAAGAACCTGAAAATTTTAATATATATTCTGAATCGGCTTTTTTAGATTGCTTGTATTCACAAATCTTAATAAAACAATATGGAAAAAGTTCACGATTTTTTAACCTTTTTGGATGGTTATTTAGGGGGAGGCCCCTGGTTTGTATACCTTTTGCTGTTTACAGGATTGTTCTTCACCCTTTACCTGGGTTTTCCGCAAATACGTTATTTCAGGCACTCTCTAAGAGTTGTTACCGGCCGTTATGATAGGGTGGGAGACATTGGTGATACCTCTCATTTTCAAGCATTAACAACCGCATTGTCAGGTACTGTGGGTACGGGAAATATTGCCGGAGTAGCTCTTGCAATACATCTGGGTGGGCCGGCAGCACTTTTCTGGATGCTGGTTACCGGTATGCTGGGTATGACTACCAAGTTTGTTGAAGTCACCATTTCTCATAAATACCGGGAAACTGACAGCGAAGGCAGGATTGCAGGTGGGCCCATGTACTATATGAAGAAAAGATTGAATATTACTCTTCCCAATAAAAAAGTAATCAATACGGGAGCATGGCTGGGAGCATTTTTCGCTGCTGCCACAATTATGTCTTCCATAGGTACAGGTAATATGCCTCAGATCAACAGCATTGCCGGAGCTATGTATTCAACATTTGGCATACCTCAGATTGCAATCGGAGCAGTGCTGTCTGTTTTGCTTGCTTTTGTTATTCTTGGAGGTATCAAGAGAATTGCACAGGTTACCTCAAGGTTAGTGCCCACAATGGCAATAATTTATATCATCGGTGCACTTGCTGTTCTTGTTTATAATTACGATAACATCATACCATCCATTGTTTCTATATTTTCTGATGTTTTTACAGGAACCGCAGCAACAGGTGGATTTTTGGGAGCTTCTATTATTTATGCATTTAACCGCGGGGTAAATCGTGGATTATTCTCCAATGAGGCAGGTCAGGGTTCAGCACCTATTGCTCACTCAGCAGCCCGGGCACATGAACCTGTATCGGAAGGTGTTGTTGCATTGCTGGAGCCTTTTATTGATACAATTGTCATTTGCACAATTACAGGTCTTGTATTGCTGTCATCAGGTGTTTGGAAGGATAAAGTAGAAAATAGTTTCCAGCGTGCGGACCAGATTATTCTGGCAGAATATTTTGATTCTGAAGACCCTGAAGATGTAAAAAAGCTATTCAGCTTCTATGATGGTTCGCTCAACCTGCCAAGATTTACCGGAAGCCTTGAGGTAGTAAATGGCAGAATAAACCAGAAAATCAACAACGAAATCACCATCCTTCATGCCAGATCGATTGCAGAGAATGTAAGGGTAACTCATCAGGGAGAACCTTTTTCAGGTGAGGTTGTAGTTGTTAACGGAAGGGTGCAGGAAACAGGCACAGCGGTTTCTTTTTCCGGTGAATCGCTTATCCATAGTGCCCCGCTTACAGCAGAAGCATTTACACGAAGTTTTCTCGGCAATTTTGGCCAATATATTGTTGCTATTGGTTTGCTGTTGTTTGCTTTTTCAACCGCTATTTCATGGTCTTATTATGGTGACCGCTCTGTTACCTATCTTTTTGGAGTTAAATATGTGCTGCACTACAGAGTTCTTTATGTACTTGCTTTCTTTTTGGCAGCTTTTACCGATACAACCATTATCTGGGCGGTTTCTTATATTACAATAGCTTTTATGGCCGTTCCTAACCTTGTGGGAATATTGTTGCTTCACAAAGAAATCAAACAAACAATTGTTGATTACTGGAAAGACTTCCGAAAAGATCATCCGGAGGAAAAGTCTTATTGACAGGTGTTTCTAAATTGAACTTTTTATAAAAAAACTATCTTACCAATTTTTTGCAGGCAGATAGTATTCTTATTTACCTTTAAAATTGAATTATATTTATTCCGGCATAATCTTTTCATTCTTAACAATAATACATGATCTGCGCTGTTTTATGTAAGCAAAGATTATTGACTTTAATGTAATGAAGTTTTCATTTTTTTATATTGTTTTTCTTGTTTTTACAACTGTAATTGCTGTGGAATGTTTTTCGCAGGAGTCAAGGAGACCTACCCGTGTGGATTTACTTCGCGCTGATGATATGCGTTTTGACAGGAGCATTGCTCCCGATGCCCGCAGGTTAATCGGAGATGTGAAATTCCGGCATGAAGATGCAACTATGCGCTGTGACAGTGCCTGGCAGTTTACCGTCGATAACCGGTTTAATGCATATGGCAATGTGTTTATCAATGTCAACGACACGGTTAAGATATTCGGTGATAAACTCTATTATAACGGAAATACCCGTATTGCTGAACTTCACGGAAACGTGAAAATGATTGATGATCAAATGACTCTTACCACACAGCATTTATTTTACAACCTTGAAACCAATACTGCAAACTATATTGATGGCGGGAAGATTGTGGATGTTGAAAATACGCTTACCAGTAAATGGGGCTTTTACTATGCCGACCAGAAAGATTTTTACTTCAGGGATGAAGTTGTGCTTGTAAATCCTCAATATGTAATGAATTCTGATACATTGCATTACAATACAATGACTGAAGTTGCATATTTTTTCGGTCCTACAACTATTGTAAGTGATGAAAATACCATTTTCTGCAAAAACGGATGGTATGATACAAGAAATGATATTGCCAGGTTCAGCCGGGATGCATGGTTTACCAATGGTGAGCAATACTTGTCGGGTGATAGTTTGTTTTATGACAGAAACCGGGGGTATGGAAAAGCCATAAATAATGTGCTTTTAAAAGATTCTGTTCAACAAACCCTGGTAACAGGCCATTTTGCAGAGCATTTTGAGCATGAATTCTTTTCAGAAGTTACACAAAACGCCGTTCTTACTGTGATTGGTCAGGGAGACTCTTTGTTTTTGCATGCTGATACTCTGCGTTCTATACATGATGAAGAAAATGATAAAAGGTTATTATTTGCTTACCACAAGGCTAAATTTTTCAGAAAGGATATACAAGGCCTGAGCGATTCAATAGTTTACAATTTTTCAGATTCAACCATTTATCTTTTCAACAATCCTGTGCTTTGGTCAGATAATCATCAGTTAACGGCCAACAGGATAGAGCTTAAAACAGCAGAAAACAATCGCGTTGAATCCATTCACCTTTTTGATGCAGCGTTTATTGTTTCCAAAGAAGATACCACTGCTTTCAATCAAATAAGAGGAAGAAGAATTGTTGGACACTTTTTTGAGAATGAGCTACGTAGAATAGACGTATTCGGCAATGGAGAAGCACTATATTATGTGAGAGATGAAAATGAACATCTTATAGGAATCAATAAGTCATTGTCATCTGATATGCAAATTTTTCTGGAGGATAATGCAGTGAGCCGTATAAGACTTTTCACCAATGCTGATGCGAATTTGTTTCCACCTGAGGAAATTCCCATGGATGAGCGTTTTTTACAACATTTCAGATGGATAACAGATAAACGTCCACAGAGAAAGGAAGATATTTTTCAATGGTAAATTTCAAACGTTATACTTTACAGAATGGCCTGCGGCTCATTGTTCACCAGGATACCACAACTCCACTGGTTGCGGTTAATGTGCTGTATGATGTAGGTGCGCGTGATGAACATCCGGAGCAAACCGGCTTTGCCCATCTTTTCGAACATCTCATGTTTGAAGGATCAGTTAATATTCCTGAATATGACAATGCCCTGCAAATGGCCGGAGGTGAAAATAATGCCTTTACTAACAATGATATAACAAATTATTACTTAACCATTCCACGTCAAAATATTGAAACAGCACTTTGGCTGGAATCTGACAGGATGCTCGGCCTTAGTTTTTCGGAAGAAAAGCTGTCCATTCAGAAAAATGTGGTTTCGGAAGAATACAGACAAACATATCTTAATCAACCTTACGGCGATGTCTGGGCATTGCTTCGCTCCCTGGTGTATAAAGTACATCCCTATCAATGGCCAACTATTGGCAAAAGCATTGATCATGTTAAAAATGCAAATCTGCAGCAGGTAAAGGATTTTTTCTATCGTTTTTATCGACCCAATAATGCTATACTTGTTATAACAGGTGATATTGAACCTGATTACGCTTATAAACTTGTGCAAAAGTGGTTTTCAGATATTCCTGAAGGTGAATTATATACCAGGAATATTTACCGGGAGCCTTCACAGTTTCAGGAGCGCAGGCTTAAAGTGGAAAGGGATGTTCCTTTTGATGAAATATACATTGCTTTTCCGACCGGTACCCGTTTGGAAAACTCTTTTTTTATATCAGATATGTTGAGTGATGTTCTTGGTGGTGGCCGTTCAGCCAGGCTTATGGAAAACCTGGTGAAAAAAAAGAACATATTCAGTGAAACCAATGCATGGATTACGGGAAGTATAGATAAAGGCTTTTTTGCAATTATGGGTAAGCTTCATAAAAATCAATCAGTTGAAAAAGCAGAACAGCTCATATGGGAGGAGTTGATTGATTTGCAAAAAAATCTTATTCCCGAAAGAGAATTGCAAAAAGTAAAAAATAAAATTGAATCGACCAATACATTTGCTGAGGCAGGAATACTCTCAAAGGCAATGAATCTCGCATATTATGAATTACTTGGAGATGCAGATTTATTAAACAAACAGAATGAAAAATATTTTGCAGTGGATGATGTAACTTTGAGAAAAGCAGCCAATGAATTATTTCAACCCTCAAAAGCATCAGTTCTGCATTATATGGCTAATGATTGAATGGTAATTAAATCAGTATGATGATAATTTCAGCAAGAAAATATGCCCCGGCCTTAAAAATGATTGATGAGGTAAATTTTCTCAAACCTCAAAAAAGTTATTTGCATAACGGTATTCCGGTTTATATGCAGAAAGGAGGTAGCCAGGAAATTATTAAGATAGAATTTGTTTTTAAATCCGGCAGTTACCATCAGGAAAAACCATTACAGGCATGGGCTACTGCCAATCTTTTGAAGAACGGCACAAAATTTAAAACTTCTGAAGAAATTAATCAGCTATGGGATTTTTACGGGGCATCATTACAGGTTGATGCACAAAAAGATATCACCTCAGTAGGGTTTGTGGCACTTTCAAAGCATCTTGTCACGGCTATGAATCTTCTTTTGGAAATGATCATTATGCCTGAATTTCATGAAGATGAATTAGTCACATTTTTGAAAAACCGCAAACAGAAATTCCTGGTCAATAATCGCAAAGTGCAGTATCTTGCCCGCATGCATTTTGCAGAATTGTTATACGGAACCAATCATCCTTATGGTAAAAGATTGCAGGAATCAGACTTTGAGAAGCTTACAAGAGAGGATTTGGTCACATTTCATCATAACAACTATTTTCCCGCAAATTGTATTTGTCTTGTTGCCGGAAATTATCCTGAAACTATTATTAAGACGCTGGATAAAAGTTTAAAAAAGTTTGCGTGGGAAAACATAAAATTAAATCAGGTACCTGAACATAAATCTGAAATAACCCCAAAACCAAAGCATCTGCTACCCAGACCAAACACATTGCAATCAGCCATACGCATCGGAAAACCTGTTATTAATCGTGATCATCCTGATTATCATTTGTTATCAGTAACAAATACTTTGCTCGGAGGTTATTTTGGTTCCAGGTTGATGAAAAACATACGGCAGGACAAAGGTTATACATACGGCATCAATTCTGCATTGATAAATCTTCTTAGAGGTGCATACTTTTTTATAGCTTCCCAGGTTGGCAGAGATGTGAAAAATCAGGCAGTTGAAGAAATCTATAACGAAATAGAGGCGATCAGAAAACAACCCGCAGGTGATGCAGAAATCAATATGCTGCGTAACTATTTGGCAGGGAGTTTCTTACGCTCTTTTGACGGGCCTTTTATGCAAAGCGAAAGGTTTAAGGAGATACTGCTTTTTGGTCAGGATTATTCGTGGTTTCAGCAATATCTTGTAACTCTCAAAAGCTTTCAACCGGAGGATATTCAAAGAACCGCAGAAAAATATCTTCATGAAAACGATATGGTTGAACTGATTGTCGGATAAAATAAATCGTTGTTTTTTTTGTTTTCAGCTTATATATACTTTCAATAACATTGCGATTGTTTAAACCCGTTTTTGATATTAAAAATTACCTGCCCGCAGTTATTGCTATTTTCTTTATATGGTATTTACTGCATGGTAATTCATCCTTTGCGCAATCAACGCTTGTGATTGATTCAGTAAGTGTTAATGAAAACAATCATGTTTTTATAGCCTGGACACTTGATACAGAACAAACAGTGGGTTCAATTGAAGTACATCGTCAGCCAGGTATCAATACACTGGCAGGCATTATTAATATTTTACCACCCGAACAAACTTATTATTTAGATACCGGAATTGATGCCTCTGAGAGTTCATATCTGTACTATGTTGTTGCGTTAAGTCCCGGAGGCAGCACTGTTGCCACCAGCTTAGCACATGGTCCTCCTTACTTATTTAATTATGAATACGATATTTGTAACCGTGAAATAATAATTGATTGGTCAGATTACCTTATTACGACTTCAGCAGGGTTTCAAACACCTTTACCCAATGAGTATGACAGCATAAATATTTGGAGATCATTTGAATCTTCAACTTATGAAATAATAGTTTCTCTTATTACTGAGCAGGAAAGCTATTCTTTAAATATTCAGGAAGAAGGTGAATATTGTTTCAGGGTCCAGGCTATTCAATCTGTTAGTGATGTTACTTCTTCATCTAATTATATTTGCCTGGATGCAGCATTCGCACCTTCACCGGATTTTGCCGGGTTTAGACGTGTAAGCCTTGATGATAATTCAATGGGAGTTGAGATTGATTTTATTGTTGATGTCAGTGCACCGGGAGCCTCCTATGTTTTGGAACGTTTTGTCCCCGAAGAAAATGAGTTCATTGCTCTGGATACCATTTTCAGCAATCTGGAGATAGTTAATTATTATGATGAAAATACTTTCGCAAATGCCAGGCAGGAATTTTACCGGATTCAGGCTTTGGATTCATGCCTGGTTTCGGCATTTACCCTTGAGCCCGTATCCACGGTTTATGCAGAAGCAAACCAGTATTCTGCATATGAAAACAGAATAGAATGGAATGATTATGAGGGATGGGATAATGGAGTTTCAGAATATGTCATTTTGCGCCGGCAGGGCCAGGATACAGAGTTTTCTGACATTGCAATTGTGGGTTCTTTTGCCGGTTTTTATATCGATGATGTTTCAGGTTTGCTTCAATCAGGTCAGTTTGGAGCTTATCAATACCGCATCCAGGCAATAGAAAATTCAAATACTCCCGAAATAGTATTATCAAATATTACTGTAATTGAAAGAGAAGCAGAAATATTTATTCCCAATGCGTTTAAACCCGGCAGCCAGATAATTGAGAACCGTATATTTCAACCCGTATTTCTTTATTTTACACCTCAGGATTATAATCTCATAATATTCAATCGCTGGGGAGAGCAGATTTTCTCCACCGATGATGTAAACACAGGTTGGGATGGAATGGTCAGAAGCCGTGAGGCACCTGCCGGTGTATATACATACGTAATAAGGTATAAAGATAGTTCCGGACGAAAACATGAAAGAAAAGGTGCTTTGATGCTTGTAAAGTAATTAACCGGCCAGTATAGTATAATTACAGATACCAAAATTAATCTCAGCAGATAAGCTTTTCGTTTTAAGTATTTTTTAAAGGCTGTCTTGTTAAATTTTCATACTTTTGCACCTTAAATTAATCCTGTAAAATCAAATGGATAACCAAACCTCAAAACTAATCGGAGAGGGTCTCACATATGATGATGTTCTTCTTATTCCCGCTTATTCAGAAGTACTGCCGCGAGAAGTAAAACTTGATACACTGTTTTCAAGGAATATTTCACTCAAAATACCTGTTGTTTCTGCTGCCATGGATACAGTTACCGAGTCGCGCATGGCAATAGCAATGGCCCAGGAGGGAGGATTAGGTGTTCTGCATAAAAATATGAGTATTGAGGAACAGGCCATCAAAGTGAGAAAAGTTAAAAGGTCGGAGAACGGAATGATTATCGACCCTGTTACACTTCATGAAGATGCTCTGGTAGGCGATGCACTTCAGATAATGAGGGAATATGGAATAGGTGGAATTCCGGTTACAAATGATAAAAACAAACTGGTAGGTATTATAACTAACAGGGATCTTCGTTTCGAAAAAGAAGTTTCTAAACCTATCAGCAAAGTGATGACCCGCGACAATTTGATTACAACGTCGGAGTTTGTTGATTTTTCAGACGCAGAAATGATACTTCAGGAACATAAAATTGAGAAACTGCCGGTTGTTGATAAAGATTATCACCTTGTTGGGCTCATTACATACAGAGATATTTTAAAGATCAAAGAACGTCCTAATGCCTGTAAAGATGAAAGAGGAAGGCTAAGGGTTGCTGCCGCAGTTGGAGTTACCCGGGATACTGTTGAAAGAGTTCAGGCCCTTGTGAAAGCAGGAGTGGATGCTGTTGTTGTGGACACAGCACACGGGCACTCAAAAGGTGTTCTCGAGATGACTACTCTTATCAAAAAGCAATTCCCGGAATTGGATGTGGTTGTTGGAAACATTGCTACAGGTGAAGCTGCAAAAGATTTGGTAAATGCAGGTGCTGACGGTATAAAGGTAGGTATAGGTCCCGGTTCAATTTGCACCACACGTATAATTGCAGGAGTTGGTGTGCCGCAGTTAACTGCCGTCATTGATGTTGCAAATGCCATAAAAGGAAGTGGTATTCCCATTATTGCCGATGGAGGGATCAGGTATACCGGTGATATTGTAAAAGCTATAGCTGCCGGAGCTTCTTCAATAATGGCAGGTTCGCAGTTTGCAGGTGTTGAGGAGGCACCCGGCGAAACCATCATTTATGAAGGCCGCAAATACAAAACCTACAGAGGAATGGGTTCAATTGAAGCTATGCAGTCAGGATCAAAAGATCGCTACTTCCAGGATGTAGAGGATGATGTGAAGAAACTTGTTCCCGAAGGTATTGTAGGCAGAGTACCATACAAAGGTACACTTTCAGAGGTTGTACATCAAATGGTGGGTGGTTTGAGAGCAGGTATGGGTTATTGTGGGGCTAAAGATATTGCAAAATTAAAAGAAGCACAGTTTATAAGAATTACCAATGCAGGTATTCGTGAAAGCCATGTGCATGATGTCCAGATTACCCGTGAGTCACCAAACTATTCAAGATAAATTTATTTTTTAAGCATCAAAATTTAATTCAGAAAACAAAAGAAAATATCATGAGAAGCCTTTTAAACATTAAAATGATTTATACACTTGCAGTATGCTTTTTTTGTTTTATGTTCATTACCCAGGCAAAAATTGCAAATGATGACCCTGTTTTGCTTAAAATCAATGAAAGGGAAATTACATTATCTGAATTTGAATATGTGTATACCAAAAACAATCTGAACCCTCAGGTAATTGATCAAAAGTCGGTGGAGGAGTATCTGGAGTTGTTCATCAATTTCAATCTCAAGGTTTATGAAGCCATGCAACTGGGTCTTGATACACATGCCAGTTTTATTGATGAACTGGCCGGGTACCGTGAGCAACTGGCACAACCATATCTGACAGACCAGGAAGTGGCAAATCATCTTGTTGAAGAAGCTTTGGAGCGCATGCAACACGATATCAGAGCATCTCATATTTTGATAAATCTGGAGCAGCATGCTTCACCGGAAGATACCATTGCTGCCTGGAATAAACTCATGGAAATCAGACAAAGGGCTATTGATGGAGAGGATTTTGGACAACTCGCCAAAATGTATTCTGATGATTCCTCTGCTAAAGGATCCCCTGCTACTGCCAACCGGCCTGCAATGAGACCTAATTATGGCGATTTACGCTATTTTAATGTTCTTGATATGGTTTATCCATTTGAATCAGCCGCTTATAATCTTGATTTAGGAGAAATCTCCTTGCCTGTAAGAACAAACTTCGGCTATCATCTCATTAAACTTACAGATCGTATTCCGGCTACCGGTCGTGCCAGAGTTGCGCATATCATGATTAACCTCCCTGCAGATGCTGATGAAAATGCACAAAAACAGGCTTTTGAAAAAATCAATGAGATCTACCTGAAGCTTCAGAGTGGTGAAGATTTTGCAGAACTTGCCCAACGTTTTTCTGACGACAAAGCTTCTGCAAGAAGAGGAGGTGAGCTACCCGCATTTACTGCTAACAGGATGGTGCCTGAATTTATTAAAGCAATTTCTGATATGAACGAGGAAGGTGAAATATCTCAACCCCTGAGGACCGACTTTGGCTGGCATATAATTAAATTCTTTGAAAAACAAATACCCACAGAAGAAGAAGCAATCGCTGATTTGAGAAACAGGATCAGTCGTGATTCCAGGGCACACCTCAGCAAAGATGCAGTAATACAAAGACTTAAAAAGGAATATGATTTTGAAGAACAGAAATACAATCTCGAAATATTCTTCAGCAAGGTTGATGAAAGTATTTTTGAGGGCAAGTGGGATAAAAGCATTATAAATGACCATAAAAGCCCATTGTTTGAGTTTGCTGATATGAGATACAATCAGCAGGACTTTGCATCATACCTATCCCGGGTTCAATCTGTCAGAACTCCTGAATCCATAAGGAATTATGTAAGTACAATTTACGGAAACTTTATTCAGCAAAAACTGATGGATTATGAGGATTCCAGGCTGGAGAAAAAATATCCTGAATTCAGGCAAATAATGCGCGAATATCATGACGGTATTTTGTTATTTGAACTGACAGATCAAAAAGTCTGGAGCAAGGCCATGAGGGATACTACAGGATTAAAGGAATTCTTTGAAAACAATATTGAAGATTACATGTGGCAGGACAGGTTTGATGCCGAAATTTTTACTTTTAACGATGAAAAAGAAGCCAAGCAGGGTAGAAGGCAAATACGCAGGGCGCACAGAAGAAATGTTACATACGATGAACTTCTTGCAAACTTTAACCAGACCAATCAATTAAAAGTATCAGGCGAAAAAGGTTTGTTTGAAGTTGGTCAGATACCTGTATTATCACAATTATCTCAGCAATCTGGAGTATCAGATGTCATAAGGTTGGGGAATCATTATGTTGTAGTAAAAGTTAATGAGTTTATACCCAGTCAACCTAAAAAACTCAATGAGGTTCGGGGTCTTGTAATAGCTGATTATCAGAATCACCTGGAGCAAAAGTGGGTGAAAGAATTAAGAGAAAAATATGATTATTATGTTAACAGAGAGGTTCTGGATGCGTTAATTTCTCAATAAAGCCTAAAAAGAAAACATCTTAGCCAAATCTTCGTTGATTTATATTAAATACAGATTACATTCAATGCATAAAACTTCGATCATTTTGTTTTTCGTTATTTCTGGCCTTTTATCTTCTTGTAATATGTTTACAGGAAGGGGTTCTGATCAACCTGTTGCCAGGGTTAAAAACAAATACCTGTACAAATCTGACCTGGAGGGTATAATAAGTCCGGGTACTCACCCATCAGATAGTGCAGCCATAATTGATAGATACATTGAAAACTGGGTAAGACAACAAATTTTTGTTGCCGAAGCAGAACAAAATTTATCTGATGATAGAAAAGATTTTCAAAGAAAGGTTGAAGATTACAGGAATTCTCTAATCATCTTTACTTATGAAAATCAATTGGTAAAGTCAAAACTGGATACTGTCATTTCACCGGAGTTAATGGCAGAGTACTACGAAAAACATAAGGATGAGTTTAAATTAAGAGATAACATCGTACAAGTAAGGTTTATAAAATTACCTCTTGATGCTCCGAATGTTAATCAGGTGCGTAGATTCATAAGGTCTGAAAATGAAGAGGATTTACTTGCTTTGGAAGAATACAGCCTGAATCATGCTGCCAGTTTTTATCTGGAAGAAGAATCATGGTTTCTTTTTTCTGATATCCTTAGGGATATTCCAATTAACCCGCAGAATCATGAATTGTTTTTAAGAAATAACAGGTTTTTAGAAAGGAATGATAATTATTATCGCTACTTTTTGTATATAAAAGATTTCAGGTTAGAAGGCAGCCCTTCACCAATTGCTTATCAAAGTGATAATATCAGGGCAATTATTTTAAACAAGAGGAAAATGGACCTCATAAATGAATACAGACAGGAGATATACAAGCAGGCAGTTGGGAATGGAACTTTTGAAATTTTCCAGTGACGGGTTTGCTGCTTTTTAAACGTGTATAAACAACGATTTAAATAATATGTTAAATATGAAAAGTATTAAGTTTGGTTTTGTTTTTTTATTAATGACTCCCTTTCTAATTTTCAAGGGGTTCACACAGGAAAAGGTAGTTATTGATAAAATAGTAGCTGTTGTTGGGAACAGTGCAATTTTAAAATCAGATATTTACAATCAGCAAAGACAACTTGAATCTCAGGGCATAACTTTTGGAGCAAATGCCCAGTGTGAGCTTTTGGATGAGATGTTGTATCAAAAACTACTCTACAATCAGGCAATTATTGATAGTGTTGAAGTCTCGGATCAACAAGTAGAACAAATTCTGGATCGCAGGTTGCGTTTCTTTATCCAGCAGATTGGGTCCCGTGAGCAGTTGGAAGCTTATTATGGTAAATCCATTGAAGAATTAAAGGATGAATTCAGACCCCTGGTGCGCGAGCAGGAACTGAGCCAGATGATGGAAAGTAAAATTACCCGAAATGTAAGGGTTACTCCTTCCGAAGTAAAAAGGTTCTTTAACAATTTGCCTCCTGACAGTATCCCAACCGTAGAAAGTGAAACCGAAATGGCTCAAATCGTAATTAAACCCCCGGTTGATCCTGAGGAAATTGCTTTAACCAAAGAGCGTCTCAACGATATTCGGGATAGAATTATTCAGGGGGAGAGTTTCAATACCATGGCAATTCTTTATTCTGAAGATCCCGGCTCTGCCCGAAGAGGTGGAGAATTAGGGTTTCATGGCAGAGGTGAGTTGTTTGCGGAATTTGAAGCAACATCCTTTGGACTTCGGCCCGGTGAAATTTCTGAAATTATTGAAACACAGGCTGGCTTCCATATCATTCAAATGATTGAAAGACGTGGGGAGCAAATCAATGTAAGACATATACTAATACAACCTCAAATATCTCCTTTACAACTCAGCCAGGCAAGGAATAAGCTTGATAGTATAAGAAATCTTATTCGAAATGAGGAATTTACTTTTGCTGAAGCTGCAAAGAAGTTTTCTGATGATCCCGGTAAAGTTAGTGGTGGTATAATGATTAATCCTTTTACCAACACCACCCGCTTCAAAAATGATGAAATTGACCGTAACCTGTTTTTTGTAATTGACAGATTGGATGAGGGGCAGATATCAAATCCTGTACCTATGATGACAGAAGAAGGAAAGCAGGCATTCAGAATTGTCAAAGTAACCAGACGTATTGAGGCTCACCCGGCTTCTTTGGATGGTGATTATGACTTTATTCAACAACTTGCTCTTAATGAGAAAAGAATGAAGGCAGTTCAGGATTGGATTCGCCAAAGAATTGGTAATACATATATTTTTATCAATGAAGATTTTCACCATTGTAATTTCACTATTCAATGGTCCGATCAGGTCGCTAAGGCACCAAAATAATCTCTAATTTGTAAATAGTTTTTATGGAATATAAATCAGATGTGGAAGCCCTGGATGCTTTCTCTGAAAGTTATGAAAAACTCCGCGAGGAAATCTCAAAAGTTATAATAGGTCAGGACGAGGTTATTAAAAAAGTCCTGATTTCCATTTTCAGCAGAGGACATTGTCTTTTAGTTGGGGTACCGGGATTGGCAAAAACTCTTTTGGTAAATACCATAGCAAAAACATTGGGCTTGAAATATAGCAGAATACAGTTTACTCCAGATCTGATGCCTTCAGATATTATAGGTACTGAAATCCTGGATGAGTCGAGAAATTTTCGTTTTATTGAGGGGCCTGTATTTGCAAATATTATCCTTGCAGATGAAATTAACCGTACACCTCCTAAAACACAATCTGCTTTGCTTGAGGCAATGCAGGAAAAGTCTGTTACAGCTGCGGGGGTAACCTATAAACTTGATGATCCGTTTTTTGTTCTCGCAACTCAAAATCCCATTGAACAGGAGGGTACATACCCCTTACCTGAAGCTCAGCTTGACAGATTCATGTTTAATGTGTGGCTTGATTATCCAAGCTTTGATGAAGAAGTATTGGTTGTAAAAACTACAACATCTGATATAGAAAACAAACTTGAAATTGTCTTAAATGCCAACGATATTATTTACTTTCAAAAACTGATAAGAAAAATTCCGGTTGCTGATAATGTGATTGAATATGCCGTAAAGCTTGCTTCAAGAACCAGGCCTACCTCAAGCGATGCTCATCCCATGTCAAAGGAGTATATTAGTTGGGGTGCAGGACCCAGGGCTTCGCAATTCCTTATTATTGGCGCCAAATGTCATGCTGCTATCAATGGTAAATATTCTCCGGATATTGAAGATGTAAATGCCATTGCAGAAGACATACTCAGACACAGAGTTGTTAGGAATTATAAAGCGGAAGCCGAAGGTGTGAGTATTGAAAATATTGTTGAAAAACTTGCTCAATAGTGTAACATCCTCTTTTGTTTAGCGTATTTCATAAAGTAAGATACTGTTAATAAAAAAATCCATTATTTGGGATGTTTTTTGACTCAAATTTTGTATCTTTGTAACCCTTTTGCTGTGAATTCAGAATCATCAATCAAGAAATTTTCGTTCATTATCTTTTTGATAAAAAATTTCTCTGACTAAAAGTTCTGGTTTACAACACAGTATGACAAGGATGATTTTTTTTTCAAAAAACCCCTTGTCAAAACAAAAAAGGTTTGTACCTTTGCACTCCC
>REDJ01000227.1 GCA_007693555.1 Bacteroidota bacterium | reverse complement strand
ATGCGGAGGATTCCAAAGCCCATGATATTCTCATTTGCCTGCAAACAGGCAAAGATCTTGACGATCCCAACCGTATGCGATATTCCGGACAGGAATACCTGAAAACTCCCCAAGAAATGGCAGAATTGTTCAGCGATATCCCGCAGGCAATTGCCAACACCCAGGATATTGTAGATAAAATTGAAGGGTATGATATCATGAGGGAAATCCTGCTACCCAAATTTCCTTTACCGGATGAGTTTAAAAATGAAGATGACTACCTTGAATACCTGACCTTTGAGGGGGCAAAGAAATTCTTTGATGAAATCACTACGGAAATCAGAGAAAGGATTATATATGAGTTGAACGTTATTAAGGATATGGGTTTTGCGGGATATTTTCTCATTGTTCAGGATTTCATCAATGAAGCCCGCAGGATGGACGTTTCTGTAGGACCAGGCAGGGGAAGTGTAGCCGGCTCGGCTGTTGCTTATTGTACCGGAATCACCAGCATTGATCCAATTAAATATAACCTGCTTTTTGAGCGTTTCCTCAATCCTGAAAGAATTTCCATGCCCGATATTGATATCGACTTTGATGATGAAGGCAGGGAAAAGGTGATGCAATATGTTGTGAATAAGTATGGTAAAAACCGGGTTGCCCAGATTGTAACCTTCGGAACCATGGCAGCCAAATCTTCCATTCGTGATGTTGCACGGGTACTCAGACTGCCGCTACCTGAAGCTGACAGGCTTGCCAAGCTTGTTCCTGAACGTCCGGGCACCTCACTTCAAAAAGCTTATACAGAAATTCCCGAACTATCACAGGCTCTTGAAGATCCCAATCCCCTCATACGCGAAACGCTCAAATTTGCCAAAGTTCTGGAAGGGTCAAACCGGCAAACCGGGGTTCATGCATGTGGTGTTATCATTGGCCCCACCGACCTTATTGACTGTATTCCGCTCAGTACGCAAAAAGATTCTGTACTTCCTGTTACACAATATGACGGCAAGTATGTTGAGTCAGTGGGAATGCTCAAAATGGATTTTCTGGGTTTAAAAACGCTTTCCATAATAAAAGAGGCTGTAAAAAATATCAAATTAAGACATTCAATAGAAATCGACCCGGAACAAATCCCACTGGAGGATGAAAAAACCTTTAAACTATATCAGCGGGGAGAAACTATTGGTACTTTCCAGTTTGAATCGGAAGGCATGCGAAAATACCTAAGGGAATTAAAACCTACAAACATTGAGGATTTAATCGCTATGAATGCACTGTACCGACCGGGCCCCATGGATTTCATACCTGACTTTATCAACCGCAAGCAAGGTGTTCAGAAAACCACTTATCCTCATGAATGGCTTGAGGAAATCCTTAAACCCACTTATGGTATTATGGTTTACCAGGAACAAATCATGCAGGCTGCTCAAATTATGGCAGGCTATTCGCTGGGAGCTGCAGATATACTAAGGAGAGCGATGGGTAAGAAAAAAGTCGAAGAGATGAAACGTCAGCAGTCGATCTTTGTTGACGGAGCTATCAAAAAAGGTGTGGACAAGAAAAAAGCAGAAGAAATATTCACTGTGATGGCCCGCTTTGCCGAATATGGTTTTAACCGTTCTCATTCGGCAGCATATTCTGTAGTTGCTTATCGCACGGCTTACCTAAAAGCCAATTATCCTGCTGAGTACATGGCGGCGGTGCTTACCAATAACTTCAGCGATATCAAAAAGATTACCATATTCATGGAAGAATGCCATCGCCAGAATATACCCGTGCTGGGACCTGATGTCAATGAGAGTGCTTTAAATTTTGTGGTAAACAACAAAGGTGAAATTCGTTTCGGCCTGGGTGCGATCAAAGGGGTTGGAGAAGGGGCCGTTGAGAGTATAGTTGAAGAAAGAAACCTCAATGGTCCTTTCAAAAACATTTTTGATTTTATGCAAAGAATTAATCTCAGGTCTGTAAATAAAAAGGTACTTGAGGCTCTGGCCATGGCAGGAGCTTTTGATTGTTTTGAAAATGTACACAGAGCTCAGTTTTTCCATACAGAAGAGGAGGGAGGTACCACATTCATTGATAAATTAATCAGATATACCAATTCTGTTGTCAGCCAGAAAAATGCTTCCCAGATGAATCTTTTTGGTGAAGCAGATGATAATATCATTCCCGATCCTGAAATGCCCGATTGCCCAAAATGGGATAAACTGGAGTTACTGAAAAAGGAAAAAGAAATTACAGGAATGTATATTTCAGGGCATCCGCTTGATAACTTCAAAATACATATTCAGAATTTCTGCAGTCATAATATTTCTCATCTTAAGGATCTGAAAAAGCTGAAAAACAAAGAACTCAGCTTTGCAGGTGTCATTGTTTCCAGCCAGCATAAATACACCAAAAACGGAAAACCCTTTGGCAGTTTTACCATTGAAGACTATAATGATTCTATCCAGTTGGTTTTATTCTCAGAAGATTATCTCAAAGTCAAATACTTTCTTGAGAAAGATAATTTTGTTTATGTAAAAGCAGTTGTTCAACCAAGGTTTAAAGCATCGGATCAACTTGAAGTTAAAGTAAAATCCATGATGTTGTTAACGGATCTGGCGGAGAAGAAAACATCTGATCTTTTACTGGAAATACCCATTAGCGAAATCAATGAGGAGTTTATTGAGTTTTTTAAAGAAAACATTGAAAAGCATAAAGGAAACTGCCGGTTAAAGATAAAAATCAGAGACGACATTGACAGAAGCAGCTTAGAGATGCTTTCACGCAAAATTAAAGTAGAACCGGTGGGCTTTATGAACTCATTGCTGAAGAAACATGAATTTCATTATAAGTTGAATTAAGCCCGGGTGGTTTTTCATAAATGTTTTATTATATTTTTGGCAAAAACAAATCCAATAAAAGTTTTATTTTTGTAGATAGAAAAATACATAACCAAAAAAATACAATTATGGCACTTGAACTGACTGACAGCAACTTTGATGAATTAGTCCTTAAATCTGATAAACCGGTTTTGGTAGATTTCTGGGCAGAATGGTGCGGCCCATGCCGTATGGTAGCCCCCATTGTAAGCGAGATTGCTATTGAATATGACGGCAAAGCCGTTGTTGGAAAACTGGACGTTGACAGTAATCCCGGAATAGCAACAAAGTACGGTATAAGAAATATTCCCACCATTTTGTTTTTTAAGGATGGCGAAGTAGCTGATAAGCAGGTAGGAGCTGTTCCAAAATCTGTTTTGACATCAAAAATTGAAAATTTGATTAAATAAGCTTATCAGATAAGAGAGTTCAGGGTGTCTCAAGTATTAAAAGACACCCTTTTTTTTACCAAAAAGCTAAGAAATACGCATGAGTTTTCAATCAGATCAACCCATTTATAAAAAATATGAAAACCTTGAACTTCTTGCAAGGCAGGTTGTCGAGGGTTTTATTACGGGGTTGCATAAAAGTCCTTTTCATGGATTTTCTGTTGAGTTTGCTGAGCATCGCATCTATAACCCCGGTGAATCAACCAAACATATTGATTGGAAACTATATGGACGCACCGAAAAACTTTTTGTAAAAAAGTTTGAAGAAGAAACCAACCTGAGATGTCAGTTGGTTATTGACAACTCTTCCTCAATGTATTTTCCGGGTTATGGTAAGAACGATAACAGTGAAGTTTCAAAAATTGATTTTTCTATACAATGTGCGGCATCATTGATTTATCTGCTGAAAAAACAAAGAGACGCTGTTGGCTTAAGTGTTTTTTCTGAAAACCTTGCAGTACATACTCCGGCAAAATCCAGTAGTGTTCATAATAAACTGCTTTTTTCAAATCTTGAAAACCTTTCAGAACCAGAGAATAAGGTTTTGAACCGGAGGTCAAACCCGGCAAGCGTACTGCATGAAATTGCCGATAAGATTCATAAAAGATCGCTGGTAATTATTTTCAGTGATATGATGGAAAATACCGGTGAGCCCAATGCTGTTTTCGATGCACTGCAGCATTTACGTCATAATAAACATGAAGTAATTCTTTTTCATGTTTTTGACAAGAATAAAGAACTTGATTTTGATTTTCAGAATCGACCTTACAGATTTATTGATATGGAAACAGGAGGAGAAATGAAACTCAATCCCTCCCAAATAAAAGACACTTACAGAAATGCTGTGGAAAAGTTTCATTCTGAATTGCGCTTAAAGTGTATGCAGTATCAGATTGACTTCGTAGCATCCGATATACAGGCAGGTTTTGAGAATGTCTTATTGTCTTTTTTCCGCAAACGGTCTAAGCTTTACTGACTTTAAGTTAAAAAATAAATCTTTAGAGCTAAACAGAATGTTTCATGTCATTTATTAACCTATTTTTTGTAATTTTCTGAACGATTTGATAATTAATTACCACATGCAGCCTGCATTGAAAAAGTTTTTTCTAATCCTGTCTGTTGCTTTGCTTATTTTTCATAATCAAAGTTTATCGGCGCAGGATTCAAATCCTTCGGCTCTCACTGAAACACAACGTGAGACTCTGATTAAAGACCTGTTGGAAAAATCAGGTGACAGGCTCAGGTGGTCGCATCATGCCAGGCTTGAGTTTGCATACACCGCCTATGAGTATGCTTTAGCACACGAAAATCCCGATCTGAAATTACATGCCATGTTTAATATTGCTGAATTATACTTTCAGCAGGGTAGTTTTGATGCAGCCGTTAATTATTTTGATACGATCATTGAATTTGAGCCTAAAATTAATATTGAGCTGGTAGTTAAGGCAAAAACCTATAAAGGATCAATTTACAGAATTAATGGTTACTTATATGAGGCTCTGGATATCATTCACAGTGCACACAAATTTGCAGAAGAGGATGATTCACAGTATCTTCTGCCTTTGACCTCAAATAATCTTGGTCTTGTTTACAGAAGTTTTGGCGACACCTCCCTTGCAATGGAATTTTTTGAGAAAGCACTTGAGAATGCCCAATATAATAAAGATACCAGCCAGATTATCCTTTCCAAAACATTCATGGGTAATCTTTACCGTTCAAAAAACAGAACAAGTGAGGCTTATAGTTTATACCTGGATGCCATGAATCTGGCTGAACTAAGCCATGACCAGCAAAATATTGCATTAATCAATAATAATATAGGTGATATTTATCGCGATAACGGAGATTTTGATAAAGCCCTTGAATACTATTATGCTGTGCTGTCCATGTTAGATGAAATTGTTCTGGTCGGGCTTGAGACAGTCACTTTGCGTAATGTAGGTGATGCATACCTTCGCATGGAAAATAGAGATGCTGCTCTGGAATATTTTAGCAAAAGCCTGCAAATAGCTGAAGAAACAGGATTGAGATGGCTTATGAGGAAAAACTATTTGAGTTTATCAGGTATTTATTCTCAAACTTTACAATACGATAGTGCATATTTTTACCTAAGCAAATATAATGATCTGAATCAGGAGATTTTTTATAACCATTTGCTAAACAGTATTGAATACTATACGGAAAGAGTATCAGAAGCTCAGCGAATGGAGGAATTATATAAGTTCAGACTGGAAAGAAACCTTTTATTACTCATAATTGCCGGTTTGTTGTTATTGTTTTTTGTATCCCTGTCAATTCTTATATATAAAAGATTTAAAGAGAAAAGAGAACATATTGGACGACTACAAAATGCCCTGGAACAAAAAAATATTACCGAAAGAGCTTTACAGCAAAGTGAAGAAAATTATCAGATGCTCATTAAAACCCTAAATGAGGGCCTGATAGTGTTGGATTTAAAAAATAAAATTGAGTTTGTAAACTTTAAGGCTTGCAAGGTTCTGGGTGTTACTGATAAAAATGATCTTATAGGAAGGGATTTTAAAAACTTTCTCCTTACTCCGGAAGATGAGAAACTATTTCATAATAAAATGGAACTTCAGAAAATGGGTATTTCTGACCATTATGAAGTAAAAATGAAAAACGTTACCGGTGATATTCTTTGGGTCAATTTAAGTTCGGCACCAATATTGGATGAAAATCTCAAATCCAAAGGATCTGTTACACTTATTACCGATGTTACAGAAAGGAAAAAGTATGAAGAGAATTATAATGAGCTAACCTCCAACCTCAATCAAAAGATTAAACAGTTAAACTGTCTTTATGATATTTCTGATATATCAGGTGTGCCGGGAATCAGCTTTGAGGAAATCATTAATAAATCGCTTGAAATCATACCTGTGGGCCTGAAATACAGTTATGATATTGGCGTGCAAATCATGTTTGATAATAAAGTTTATTCTTCACCAAATTATAAGGAGACTCCCTGGTCTTACACGGTTCCTATCAAAGTACAAAAGAAAAAACTTGGCCACATTAAAGTTGTATATCTGGAACAAAAACCTAATATCAACAAAGACCCTTTCCATTTCAATGAAAAGATATTGTTAAAAAATATATCAGAAAAATTTGGTCAGATCCTTGAATCAAAAAATCTGGAAAAAGTATTGCTTGAAAACCAGGAAAGACTCAAAGAAATACAAAAAATAGCGAAAATAGGGCACTGGGAAAAAAATTTAGTCAAAGGAAATTATACCTTCTCTGATAACTTTTTTGATATTGCTGAACTTACACCGGAAAGGAGAAAATTTTTCGATTATGAAAAATTTGAGGAGTTGATACACTCAGAGGACAGAGATACTTTCAAAACCATTGAAGACATTGATAAAGACCATGATAAGGTTCTAAGTTTTTATTATCGGATTCTGACCCATCAAGGCAAGGTTAAAAACATCTTTTCCAGCAGGAAAGTGCTAAGGGATGAAGATGGCACAGCTACTAAACTGGTATATACCATACAGGATATTACTGAACAGAAAATAAACCAGGAACTGCAGCATAAAGCCGAAGTAGCACTAAAAACTTCAGAAGCCAAACAACAAGTGCTTGCTGATATGAGTTTTGAAATGCGCACTCCATTGAATGGAATTATGGGAGTGGTAGATTTTCTCCTTAAATCTGATCTTACTCCTGTTCAGGCAAATCTTGCAGGTACTATTAAGGAGTCAAGTGAAGGTCTGATGAATATCATAAATAATATTCAGGATCTTTCACGAATTGAAAATGGAAATTTTCAAATTGAGGAACACCATGTAAATGTCAAAGAACTTGTGCAAAGAATCACCAATCTTTTTGAGGTGTTGGCAAAACAAAAAGGGGTTAAATTAATGGTTGAAATAGACTCCTCGGTTCCGCAATTTATTAAAACAGATGAAAACCGCCTGTTTCAGATTCTTTCGGGTTTGATAAACAGCGTGATCAAAGAAACAAAACATGATACTGTATACCTGCGTATATCTGTATCTGATGGAACTAAGAAAAGTTTTAATGTGAAAGTTGAGGTTTCAGATGAGATTGATAAGACTTCTAAAAAACATTTGTCTAAATCTGATAAATCACTTCGGCATTTAAAAGGCTCTGATTTATATCATCAGGATGGTTTGTCATTGACTATTTCCAATAAACTGGTGGAATTACTTGGGGGCAATCTGATGATTAAAAACAGTGAAAAGAACGGAAACAGTTTTTATTTCAGCTTTAATGCGACTCTGCCCGATATCGAAAGTAAGAGTATGAAAAGTTCAGATAATGGTGATGAGGTAATGCAAGCTATAGAAGGTTTAAGGGTATTATATGCTGAAGATAAAATCATCAACCAGAAAGTTATTTCTCTGATGCTTTCTCATGCAAATTGCAGTATTACCATTGCCAATAACGGGGCTGAAGCGATTGAAAAGCTGGAAGAACAGGAGTTTGACGTTATTCTGATGGACATGATTATGCCGGTTATGGATGGGCTGGAAGCAATTAAGATAATCCGGGAGAAATATTCTGATCCGCCTCCAATAATAGGACTTACTGCTATGAGCATGGAGAAAAGTAAAAAATTATACATGGAGAATGGCCTTGATGACTTAATAACCAAACCTGTTAAAGCAGCCGATCTTTATAAAAAACTATCATCGTGGTATACTGAGAAAAAAGTAAAATAATTGATTATGGATGAATCTGAAAAAGAATTTCTGACGTTGACTGAATATCCGGTTATCAATCAAAAAAACCTTGAAAAGCTTAGGAAAAATACTGTGAACAACCCCCAATTGCTTCGTGAAATATTTGAAAGTTTTCTGGAGGAGTGTGAAGCACTTATAAATGATATCAAAAAAGCCATGGAA
>REDJ01000145.1 GCA_007693555.1 Bacteroidota bacterium | reverse complement strand
GATGCCCCAAATATGGTATGATCTTTATAAAAAGGCTGAAATATCCCACGCATTACCACCGGATTGAACTCCCACTGCCAGAGCCGGTAAAATCCCCATATCCAGACAACAATGATCCCCACCCCGTATAAAAGCAAAAGCCGGCTGAAAAGCCCGGGGTTTTTTCTTAAATGACGGCCAAGGAAAATGAGAAAGACAGAAATATAGAGAATATTAACAAAAGAAAATTTTGCAGAAACAAAAATCATCTCAGAAAAAGGAATACTGATTATAAATGCCATTATGAATGGAGTTATCCACAAAAATTCACGATGAAAGGCATTGGTCAACTCTTTGTAAGGTTTTTTGAGTATTTCGAATATGAGAACCATGGCGGCTGTTAAGATGAATATTTCACCTGGAAATCTTAACTTGGACTCCATTAAGAACGGGATTTCTATTGAAAAAGGTAATGTAAGGGCTGTTGTTTTCAGCAAAAGGACCTGCAGATGAAATCTGAAAGTAAAATATGCCATAAGTCCTGTCACAAGTATGATTGACATAATTATGACAGGCGTATTGCTTTGAGCTGTAAAAAAAGTGACTATGACCAATGCAGCTAGCGGTAAGATGAATACAAGATTATCCGGCTTAACAATACTGTTTTTAGCTGTTTTTTGCATCCTTTCTGATGATTTGGACAAAAAGAGCAATAAGAATGTAAAAAACTATTGCCCCAGTTGTAATTGGAATGCGGGGTGGCCATGATGGCTTATGTGATGCAATGGCAGGAGAAACTATATAGGAGCGTGGAAGCGGAGTATCAAGGCTTTTTCTAAGCTTTTCATATTGATTTTTCCGGGCTGTAAGTTCCCATAATTCTGCTTCATACATGGTTCGTTGCCTGAGATTTTCTGTGCCCGGAAAGATCCTCTCTGTTTCATCTGTAACCATTCCGAGCCGTTCTTCAATCATAAGAATTTCCGCTTCTTTCTGTTGAAAAAGTTCCCGCGCAAACTGATAGGCATTTATGCGATTTTCCAGCAAAATATCTTCTTTAATTATGTCTCCAAGCCGCACAATTGCATTTGCCATTGCTGCTGCCCGTTCAGGGTCATGATCCCTCACACTGACCGAGACAGAGTTGTACCTTGTTTTTGAGATATCAATCCGTAATTGGATTTTTTGATATACCTTGTTTCTCCCTGCGTCATTCTTTACATTCATGTTCCAGAGACCGGAAAGATTAAATTGTCTTTCCAGGCTATCCAGAAGTTGTGTTGAACGAAGTATCTGGATATGTCCGTCAATTTCAACATTACTTGCAAAACCAATCCCCTGTTGGTCAAACTGCTGGGAAAACAAAGTCAAAGGCACATAAATAATAGCCTCAGAGCGATACATAGGTTTGATAAAAACCGGTGAGGTGGCAATATAAGCCAATATTCCTGTTAAAACTATTCCTATGGCAATCCATTTCAGGAATGAGCCGGTGAATAGAGATGAAATGTTAAATTCCTGATTCATTTTCAATTGTAATTGTTTAACAAATAAATGAAAAAAGAATCCGATTGTTCTTTAAAAAAGATAGAAAATTTCAGGAATATCTTAAAAATAATCAGAATTTGAGTAAAAAATTGCCTGAGCAGTCCCAGCATTCTGTTTCAAAACGGGCAACAATTGTGTTGGTCCCATTAAGTTCTTTAACAGGATTACTGAAAGAAACCCGAATCCTTACCGGTACACCGGTTTTCACTTGCCCAAAGCAGTCAAGATTAAGTTTCCTGCCCCAGATAGGCAATTCTTTCTTCTCGCTATTCATCATATGCAACAGAGTTACAATCACCGCATCACCGAAAATTCTGATGGCAAACGGCATGGATATAAAACTAACCCTTGACTCTGTCATAACATCTATTGCAAAACTTCTTTCTCCTGTTCTTTCCATCTGCAGATATTCAAACTTATCTTCTTCTGCCAATTTGGTAAGATAAATACTGCTGAGTTTTTCAATTCTTTCCTTGGAAATGGTTTCAACAGCCGGTTTTTCCTGCCGCAGATCCCAGAAATAATTTGTAAGATTTGGATTGTCATAGCGGCCCTCTTTATTCATTCTTTTTTCATGGCCGTTTTCATCAATGAGAACCCATGAGGGGCCAAGCCTGCCGTTAAATCTGTTTGACAAAGAAAAAGTATATGCTCCGGCATGGGTTATGAGTATCGGGTCATCCACCTGCAGGTTTCCTGCATCAATTTTATCCAGTAAGATATCTCCTGCAAAGCACAAAGGTCCTGCAATTGCATCATTTCCTCCTTTGGGAAGCGGTTGTCCATCAGGGTTAAGAATTCGGTGTGGCCAACGCAGCAGCGTAACCTTAGCAAGCTGGTCGGTTCCTACATCAGTAACAAGCCAGCGTTTATTGCGAGAATGTTTTATGGTTTCCACCTTGGTAAGCAATGCTACAGTATTTCCACATAAGGCATGCCCCGGTTCTACATAATACCTGAAGTTTTCCTCTTTCATTTCTGACATTTCAGAAACCCAGTAATCCAACGAAGGAAACTCATCTTCCTCTGTGAAAGGAATTCCGAGTCCTCCTCCCACATCCAGATGGACCACTTCATGACCGACACCTTTCATGGCTCTTGCCAGTTCATGCATGGCTTCCATTGAATTCCGGAAGCTGGTAAGATTATCCATCTGGGTTCCTACGTGCACGTGCAAGCCGGTAACCGGCATCTTCAGGTTCTTAACAAATGGCAGGATATCTTCGGCAGGTATGCCAAATTTGGACGAAGTTGCCGCATGTGACATAAGTTCCTGGTTGTCGTTGGTTTGTTCGTAACGTATCTCTACTCCTGGGTTTACCCTTATCCACAATTGGCCGGGGAAAGATCTGCCTTTTAATCTGTCCTGAACCTTTAAAATGGCAGCTGGATCATCCATTACCACAATGGCTCCCTGTTTGAGCAGATTTGTAGAAAGACAAACTTCCTGAACCGGGCAATTGTATGCAATACGCTCGTAAGGGATACCTGCAAACAAAGCCAGATCTATCTCCTGCCGGTTGGCACAATCAGCTCCTACTCCCATTTGTGCAAGAACTTCTAGTAAAACAAGAGAGGGATTGGTTTTAACAGGAAATAAAATATTTCCTTTGCTTTCTGTGAAACGGGCAAATTGCTCCACATTATGGGTTAATTGCTTTTTGGAAACTATCCACGTAGGCGAACCATAGTTTATGTAATAATCACGGATGTTTAACTTGCTGGTCCAGGTTTCAAGGATTGCCTGGTTTTGTCTTACTTTGGTGTTAGTAAAATTCTCCATAGTGTTTTTTTGTTTTCAGTTTTGATTTGTTTTCAGTTTTATATTATCAGGTTTCTTTTAAACATCGCCAGAATTAAATGTTGATCCTATCTATGGTTTCTATGCCATATCATTTCATATTCTTATGCTGCCATCGTATGTACCGAACTATCGCAACAATCAAATTTTAAAAATAGAGAAAAAAGTGGTGATATTCCAGTGAAAGTTGATAAAAATAATAACTTTTAATTAAGACTTTTTAAAAATAATTGATATTAAAATTCATTTAAAGAGGAAATCAAAAGCCTTGTCCTTAAAAATATATGCTAAGTCCGGCAAACAGAAATTGACCTTATTCGATAAAATTCCGTGTTTCACGGTTTTTATTTTAATAAATTTTATTCATTCAGGATTTCATCCACATGGTAATTAATTCCTGAATTCGCTTAATTCTGAACAATTTTTTTTTTCAATTAGTTAGTCTTATTGTATTGAATAAAAAATGAAAAACTACAACTCACTATGAAAAAGACAGGACTGATTTTTATCATTACCGGAATTATTTTTACACTTATTACGGCACTGAATATTTCTTTTAAAACAGAAGAAGAGGTCGCTGAAGTAGGCCCTTTTGAATTGACACGTGAAGAAGAACACGACCTGGGCCTTTCCCCATGGTATGGGGCAGGGGCTATATTTGTCGGAGGAGTATTATTCCTTGTGGGAAGAAAAAAATAATATTCCAAACATTTTCTAACAAACTGTCCTTAAAGTTTTAATTGTTAATTTTGCACCTGTTTGTAAAAATTGATAATTTCAAATATTTCTTTCCATGATTCTTCTTTTCGGGGGCAGTTCCCATCCAATCATAGCAGTTGGAGTATCACACCAGTTGCCTGAATCTGATATTGAAAAACTTCAATGGTTATTCAGCGGGGCAGAGTGTATTCAAAAAACCGTTCTTAACGGCTATTTTGTTGGCCCCCGCCGTGAGATGATTACGCCCTGGAGTACCAATGCTGTAGAAATTTCTCAGAATATGGGTATAGAAGGGATTACCCGGATGGAAGAATTTTTTGAGGTAAAAGGTCCGGATGCAGATTTCGATCCCATGCTGCAGCATTTGTATCAGAATATTGATCAGGACATTTTTACCATTGATAAAATGCCTGATGATATTTTCTATGTTGATGATATAGCTGCCTATAACCAACAGGAGGGACTTGCTTTGAGTGATGAAGAAGTGGAATATCTGAATAGTCTGAGCTCAAAATTGGGCAGAAAACTTACCGATAGCGAGGTTTTTGGTTTCTCACAGGTAAATTCAGAGCATTGCAGGCATAAAATTTTTAATGGCACGTTTATCATTGATGGAGAAGAAAAACAAAGTTCGCTCTTTCAGCTTATTAAGAAGACTTCGCGGGAGAATCCAAATTTCCTGGTTTCAGCCTACAAGGATAATGTGGCCTTTATAAGCGGACCCTTTGCTGTTCAGTTTGCGCCTGCGACACAATTTCAGCCCGATTTTTTTGATGAAAGAAAAATCGAAACCGTTTTGTCTCTCAAAGCAGAAACACACAATTTCCCCACTACTGTAGAGCCCTTCAATGGTGCGGCCACAGGCACCGGTGGCGAAATCCGTGACCGGCTGGCCGGTGGAAAAGGTTCGCTTCCCCTGGCCGGAACAGCTGTATATATGACTGCTTATCCCCGCCCTGACCAGGGCAGAACATGGGAGAAAAAGATTCCGGAGAGACCATGGCTTTATCAAACGCCACAACAAATATTGATTAAAGCCTCCAACGGGGCCAGCGATTTTGGAAATAAGTTCGGGCAACCCCTCATTTGTGGTTCGGTGCTTACATTTGAACACCAGGAGAATGGAAAAATTTATTCTTACGATAAAGTGATTATGCTGGCGGGAGGCATTGGATTTGGTAAAAAGGAAGACAGCACAAAAGATATTCCCGAAAAAGGTGACAAAATTGTTGTTTTGGGTGGTGACAATTATCGCATCGGCATGGGAGGAGGTGCCGTTTCATCAGTAGCTACCGGCGAATATGCCAATGCCATTGAACTGAATGCTGTGCAGCGATCCAATCCTGAAATGCAGAAACGTGCTATGAACGCCATTCGTGCCATGGTTGAGCGGAATGAAAACCCCATTGTCTCCATTCATGATCACGGTGCTGGCGGACATCTGAATTGTCTTTCCGAATTGGTGGAAGAAACAGGTGGAACCATACACCTTGATAAACTACCTGTTGGTGATCCCACATTGTCTGCCAAAGAGATCGTGGGCAATGAAAGCCAGGAAAGAATGGGTCTGGTGATGAAAGAAAAGGATTTGAAGGACCTTCAAAAAGTTGCTCAACGTGAGCGCTCGCCTATGTATGTAGTTGGTGAAACTACGGGTGACATGCATTTGAAATTTGAGGATCACAAAGGCAATAAGCCTATTGACCTTAAGCTGGCTGACTTTTTTGGAAATGCACCTCGCACCATTATGCGGGACAACATAAAACAGGATAAATTTGATTCATTGAATTATGAGGCCTCAAAATTGGAGGAATACATAAAAAATGTGTTGCAGATTGAGGCGGTAGCCTGCAAAGACTGGCTCACAAATAAAGTAGACCGCTCAGTTACAGGCAGGATAGCCAAACAACAATGTGCCGGCGAAATTCAGCTTCCATTAAATAATCTGGGTGTTACATCTATTGATTACAGGGGTAAGGAGGGCGTAGCTACTTCCATTGGCCATGCACCGGTTGCTGCATTGATTGATGCAAGAGCAGGTTCTGTCCTTGCAGTGGCTGAGGCGCTTACCAACCTGGTTTGGGCTCCCCTTACTCATGGTCTGAAGGGTGTAAGTTTGAGTGCAAACTGGATGTGGCCCTGTAAAAATGATGGAGAAGATGCCAGGTTGTATGCCGCGGTGGAGGCATTGAGCGATTTTGTCTGTCAGCTTGGTATTAACGTACCTACGGGTAAGGATTCTCTCTCCATGACCCAGAAGTATAAAGACGGAACACAGGTTATGTCGCCGGGTACTGTTATTGTAAGCACTGTTGCTGAGGTTTCTGACGTGAAAAAAGTAGTGGAGCCGGTACTAGTAAAAGACAGCAATTCATTTTTGATTTACGTGGATTTTACTTCTGACAAAATGAAAACCGGAGGAAGCAGCTTTGCCCAGACTCTGAATGCATTGGGAGAGGAAGCTCCTGCCGTGAAAAATCCGGAATATTTTAAAAACTGTTTTGCCGCCATACAGGAACTCATTCAAAAGGATATGATCCTTGCCGGGCACGATGTATCAGCAGGCGGAATGTTTACAACACTTCTTGAAATGTGTTTTGCCAATAATTCGCACGGAATAAAGGCAGATTTGTCTGTTTTTGAAGAAAAAGATATTGTAAAAGTGCTGTTTAGCGAAAACCCTGCAATAGTAATTCAGATATCAGATATAAAAGCTATTGAAAAAATCTTTCAAAAACACAATGTGCAATTTCTGAACATCGGCTCTCCCATTGAAGAACGAAGTGTAGTTTTTAATATTAATGGCAGGCAAGAACATTTTGATATTGACAAACTGCGTGATGTATGGTATCAAACTTCCTATTTGCTGGACCGTGATCAAAGTATAGAAACTTTGGCTGCTGCAAGGTATAGCAATTATAAAGAACAACGGCTCAGTTATCGCTTCTCACCCGATTTTGAAGGAACATTAGAATCTCTGGGGTTATCCGGTATCCCCAAATCCGGCAACAGACAGGCAAAAGCAGCCATCATCAGGGAGAAGGGTGTCAATGGTGACCGTGAAATGGCTTACTCGCTCTATCTTGCAGGATTTGATGTGAAGGATGTGCATATGACAGATCTCATAAGTGGTCGTGAAAACCTTGAAGATATTGACTTTATAGTATTTGTGGGAGGGTTTTCCAATTCCGACGTTCTGGGCTCAGCAAAAGGTTGGGCAGGTGCATTTCTCTATAATGAAAAAGCCCGGAGTGCTCTGGATAATTTTTACAAAAGAGATAATACGCTCAGTCTGGGTATTTGCAACGGTTGCCAGTTAATGGTTGAAATGGACCTCGTTTATCCTGAGCATATCAACAAACCGCAAATGCTTCACAATGACAGCCACAAATTTGAGTCGGGCTTTATAAATATGGAAATTCTTGAGAACCATTCGGTAATGTTAAAGTCGCTGGCCGGTGCGCGCCTGGGTATTTGGATTGCCCATGGTGAAGGCAAATACCGTTTGCCTCTTGAGGAAAATCAATATCACATTCCCGGAGTTTACGGATACAATGCTTATCCGGCTAATCCCAACGGAAGTGACTACAATGCTGCGGCCATTTGTTCGCATGATGGACGACATCTGGCAATGATGCCGCATCTTGAGCGTGCAATTTTCCCCTGGCAATGGGCACATTACCCTTCCGACCGTAAAAAAGATGAAATTAGCCCATGGCTGGAAGCATTCGTTAATGCAAGGAAATGGGTGGAAGAGAAAAAAGGGTCGAAAAGGTAATAACAGGTCGATTTTTATTATTTTAGTAAAACAATCAAAATCCTTACAACCATGATGAAAAAACGAATAGTAGTGCTAACAGGTGCGGGTGTCAGTGCCGAAAGCGGTATCAGTACATTTCGCGATAGCGGAGGTTTGTGGGAAAAATACGATATCTCGGAAGTGGCAACTCCTGAGGCCTGGGCAAGGAACCAGGACCTTGTTATGGAATTCTATAACCAGCGGAGAAAACAGCTTTATGAGGTAGAACCCAATGCTGCACATTATGCATTGGTAAAACTTGAGGAAAAATTTGATGTGCAAATCATCACCCAAAATGTAGATGATCTGCATGAGCGGGCAGGGTCAAAAAATGTTATGCACCTGCATGGCGAATTGAAAAAAGTGAGAAGCAGTGTGGATGAAAGCCTGGTTTACGAACTGGATGGCTGGGAACTGAAAAAAGGGGATAAATGCGAAAAAGGTTCTCAACTCAGGCCACATATTGTTTGGTTTGGCGAACCTGTGCCTTTGATTCCTGAAGCAGCTAATCTTTCTTCTACAGCTGATATTTACATAATAATCGGGACTTCTTTAAATGTGTATCCTGCAGCCGGACTTGTTTCTTATGCACCCCCAAACTGTCCGATTTATTTAATTGATCCTGCCATGGTAAGTGTATCCCATATCCCGGGTGTAAAAGTAATAAGGGAAAAAGCGGGTAAAGGTACAGCACAACTTGCTGAACAGCTACTCAACGAAACTTCATGATACAAAAACGTTCAATGGATGAACTGGGGAGGGTAACACCGGATAAATTCAGAAAACTAAATAAATTTCCCATAATCATTGTACTTGACAATATCAGGAGTATGATGAACGTGGGTTCGGTTTTTCGCACAGCCGATGCATTTCGCATTGAAAAAATCATGCTTTGTGGCATCACTGCCTGCCCTCCCAATAAGGAAATTCATAAAACTGCACTTGGAGCCACAGAATCAGTTGACTGGCAATATTTTGAGGAAACCACAGATGCTGTTAAAGCACTGCGAAACGAAAACTACCAGGTTTTTGCACTCGAACAAACAAATCAAAGTATCTCTTTGCACTCTTTTACTCCAGTACAAAATAAAAAATACGCCCTGATTTTTGGAAACGAAATAAAGGGAGTACAGGAAAATGTGTTAAATCTCTGTCACGGGTACATTGAAATTCCCCAGTTTGGCACCAAGCATTCTTTCAATATTTCTGTTACTGCCGGAATTACTCTCTGGGATTTTTTCAGTAAGATGAAGCAGTTTGATAAGTTGTAAACATGGTTACCTCAGAAAACAAACTTTTGTATTATGCGTATTGATATTTTAACCATATTTCCCGAAATGTTTGAAGGTCCGTTTTCGCATTCCATTGTAAAACGATCAGTAGAAAAAGGTCATGCAGAAATACACCTTCATAATATCCGTGATTATGCTACGGATAAACACCGGCGTGTGGACGATTATCCTTTTGGAGGAGGTGCAGGTATGGTTATGATGATTGAACCGGTACTTAACTGTATCAACCATTTGAAAGAGAAACACACATATGATGAAATAATTTTCCTGACTCCGGATGGGCAACAATTCTTACAGTCTACGGCCAACCGGCTATCAACAATGAAAAATATAATCCTGCTTTGTGGCCACTATAAAGGAATTGACGAACGTCTTCGTGAACATGTAATCACACTTGAGATCAGCATTGGTGATTATGTGTTATCCGGCGGTGAACTTGCTGCTGCAGTGGTAACGGACAGTATTGTCAGATTGCTGCCGGGGGTTCTTGGAGATGAAACCTCAGCACTTTCAGATTCTTTCCAGGATGGATTGCTGTCTGCTCCCGTTTATACCAGGCCTGCTGATTACAAAGGCTGGAAAGTACCTGATATTTTACTTTCAGGCCATGACCGTAAAATTGCTGAGTGGCGGCATGAGAAAGCACTCGAAAGAACAATAAAGAGAAGACCCGGCATGCTGGAAGATGATTGAATTTGAAAGATGGAGTTTTAAATCAATGTTATCCATTAAAAAACTTGAGATCTAGCTTCGCTGCTACTTCGTGGTCTCCCTGCGGTACCAATGACATGATATTAAAATCGAAACTGCCTGTCATTCTGAGCGAAACATAGTGTAGAGAAGAACCGTAAGCTCGCCGAAGGCAATCTCTTGGTTTTTCAAGTATCTTACCGTTTAATAATGTTTCGAAAATTAAAAATTATTGTTTTTTATTTTCAATTATTTCTCTAACTTTGCACTCCCTTTTACGGAAGATATTACAAAATACTTACATTTTAATAAGTCAGGGTTAAGCACTTAGCGGCTACCTTAATAAAATACAGAGTCATGAACCAGATGGAAATAATGAATTTTGTGCAGGATGTTTTAACAGAAAAAAAAGAATATCCTGCATTTAAAGCCGGAGATAATGTTACTGTGCACTATAAAATCAGGGAAGGTAACAAAGAAAGAATTCAGCCGTTTCAAGGCGTTGTGCTTCAGAGAAGAGGAAGTGGTGCCACCGAAACTTTTACTCTAAGAAAGATTTCCGGTAATATTGGTGTTGAACGAATTTTTCCCATCAATTCTCCATTTATTGAGAAGATTGAACTTAACCGCCGCGGTGTAGTCCGCAGAGCAAGAATATTCTACCTCAGAGAATTGCGTGGTAAAAAAGCCAGAATCAAGGAAAAGAGAGTATAAGGTTTTCTTTATAAAATTCATAAGCCATTGGAAAAACCAGTGGCTTTTTTTTTATAATTTCGCACATAAAAAATCAGAGTAAAAAATATTGTTTATTTTGAGGCTGAGCGATAGCGAAGTCCCGAGAGCGTCAGCGATTCGGGATTAAGTCCGAGATTAAGAAACCGATAAAGATAAAACTAATCAACCTATCAACTCTTAAACTCTTAAACCCTAAAACTCAAAAACCCTTAAACTCAAAAAAAAATCTCACTATGAAAAAACTTATCGAATGTGTACCCAATTTCAGTGAAGGAAATGATATGGGGATTATTAAGCAAATAACCTCAGAAATTGAATCGATAGATGGTGTGAAACTGCTTGATGTGGACCCCGGGAAAGCCACCAACCGCACTGTTGTTACTATGGTAGGTACACCTGATGAGGTTGTGGAGGCCGCATTCAGAGCTGTTAAAAAAGCATCACAACTAATTGACATGAGTAAGCATAAGGGTGAGCATCCGCGCATGGGAGCAACAGATGTTTGCCCTTTGATACCGGTTGCCAATATCTCAATGGATGAGGTGGTGGAATATGCCCGCAAACTTGCTGAGCGAATTGGTAATGAATTAAAAATCTCTGTATACTGTTATGAAAATGCTGCTTTTGAGAAAAAGCGGCAAAACCTGGCCAACTGTCGTAGTGGCGAATATGAAGGGTTACCGGATAAGCTGAAAAATCCTGAATGGAAACCCGACTTTGGCCCGTCAGAGTTTAATGCAAAAAGTGGCGCCACAGCAGTGGGTGCCCGTGATTTTCTTGTGGCTTATAACATTAACCTGAATACTACCTCTACCCGCCGGGCAAATGCCATTGCCTTTGACGTGAGAGAAAAAGGGCGTGTAAAGCGGGAAGGCAATCCTTTAACAGGAAAAATCGTTACCGATGAGAAGGGTGATAAAGTTTACATCCCCGGGTCTTTGCAAGCGGTGAAGGCCATCGGATGGTTTATTGAAGAATACGGAGTTGCCCAGATTTCAATGAATCTTACCAACATATCAATTACTCCTGTTCACATAGCATTTGACGAAGTTGTAAAGAAGGCCCGGGAAAGGGGTGTACATGTAACAGGTTCTGAGCTTGTTGGATTGGTACCATTAAAAGCCATGATTGATGCAGGAAAACATTTTCTGCATAAGCAACAGCGAAGTGTGGGTGTTTCGGAATCGGAAATCATAAAAATTGCAGTGAAATCCATGGGGTTGGATGAACTTAAACCTTTTAACCCAAAAGAAAAGATCATCGAATATATGATTGAAGAGGATGCAGGCAAAAAGCTCATTGATATGAACCTGCAGGAGTTTGCCGATGAAACTGCCAGCGAATCTGTTGCTCCCGGTGGAGGTTCTGTATCGGCTTATGTAGGGTCGCTGGGCATATCTCTTGCTACAATGGTTGCCAATATTTCCTCACACAAACGCGGATGGGATGACAAATGGGAGTTTTACAGCAACTGGGCTGAAAAAGGTCAGGCAATAAAGGACGAACTTACTTTCCTGGTGGATGAAGATACAAGGTCTTTCAACCGTATTATGGAAGCTTTTGGCCTTCCCAAATCTACCGATGAGGAGAAAAAAGCCCGTAAGAAGGCAATACAGGATGCTACCAGATATGCAATTGAAGTCCCTTTCAGGGTTATGCAAAAGGCATATGAAAGCATGGATATTATTCAGGAAATGGTGGAAAAAGGTAACCCTGCCTCAGTCACAGATGCCGGTGTTGGTGCGCTTTGTGCACGCACAGCGGTTATGGGTGCATTTTTTAATGTGAAAATCAATACTGCAGATATTGAAGATAAAGAATTTGTGAAAGACATAATTGAAAAAGGTAAGGAAATTCAGGATGCCGCAATTCAAAAGGAAAAGGAGATAATTAAGCTGGTAGAGGAAAAGATGGGTTAGACCATGGAAAATGGAAAATGGAAAACGGAGAATGGAGACCGGAGGCCGGAGACCGGAGACCGAAGACCGAAGTTTGCTGTTAACCATTGACTTAATAACCCAATCCCAAATCGCTATCACTCTCGGGTTCTGCGCTTCGCTCCGATAACCTATTAACCCAATAACCTAAAAACCTAATAACTCAATAACTTAAACTCCAGATGGACGAAATTGTCTCGCCTGTTGCGGTGGTTGATGAAGACAAATGCCGCCGCAACATAAGGCACATGGTAACCAAGGCAAAGAAAGCTCATGTAGCTTTTCGCCCCCATTTTAAGACCCATCAATCCATAGCCATTGGTAAATGGTTCAGGGAAGCCGGAACAGAAAAAATTGCCGTTTCTTCCGTTATTATGGCAGAATATTTTGCAACTGATAACTGGCAGGATATCATGATTGCCTTTCCGGTGAATATCAGAGAAATTTCAAAAATCAATGAACTTGCTTCCCGTATCAGAATAGGTATACTCATTGCTGATTCACATATCGTGGAATCTTTGGTTCAAAAACTTACTGCTGCCCTTGATTTTTATATTAAAATTGATGTTGGGAGTCATCGTACCGGGTTTTCTCCGGATGTCATGGTACCAATAGAGAACACTCTTAATCAGGCAAAAGCGAATGGTAATTTGAGATTTAAAGGGTTCGTTGCACATGCCGGGCATACATATCAAACCCGGTCTTTAAATGATGTTCAGAAGATTTTCAAGGAAGGAGCCGGAGCACTTGCAAAACTCACAAATTATTTTCGTAAGGACTACCCTGAAATCATAGCTTCCTGGGGCGATACACCCAGTTGCAGCCTCATGAATGAGTTTCCTGGAATTGATGAAATTAGACCGGGAAATTTTGTATTTTACGATTTGATGCAATACCATCTTGCTTCCTGCGACTGGAATCATATTGCTATGGTGGTAGCTGCACCTGTAGTTGCCAGGCATCCGGAACGAAACGAGATTGTTTTATATGGAGGAGCAGTTCATCTTTCAAAAGACTTTATTGATTTAGATGATGAACAATTGATTTATGGCGAATGTGTTAAGTTTACGGAAAGAGGATGGGAACGTTTTTCAAAACCTGTATATGTGAAACGATTATCTCAGGAACATGGCATTGTTGCATGTCCGGAAGAATATTTTGATGATTTTTGTCCGGGTAGCCTTATAGGGGTTGTTCCGGTTCATTCGTGCCTTGCTGCAGATTTGATAGGAAGATATTATGAGATTACTGAGGGGAAATTTTTGGAAGCCTGATAAATTTATCCATTAAGTCTGAGAATTTTTAACCCGTAAATTAATATCCGTTAGTTGAAAAATAGAACGCAGATAACGCTGATTTTAAAAGCAATTAAATGGATTGACCTGTGAAAAACTGCGTTGCTGTGCATTTGCGCTATCTGCGTTCTGAACATTAAATATTTAACTAAATTACATTAACCATGTAAAAATTAAAAAAATCAAAAAAAGGGTTTGGGATTAAAAAAGTAATGTCTATCTTTGCAGACCTTTAAAATCAGGTGCCGAATCCAATAAAAAAGAAATAAACATTGCCTTTTAACAGGGCATTTAAGCCGCACCAGCAGAAAAAGTATTTACAGAAAAAATATAATCAATAATGAAGCGGACATATCAACCCTCAAGGAGACGCAGGAAAAACAAGCATGGTTTCAGACATAGAATGGAAACCAATAATGGACGTAAAGTTTTAAATGCCAGAAGAGCAAAAGGCAGAAAAAGACTTTCTGTTTCCAGCGAAAAAACGCATAAGTAAGGTTTTGGTTAATAAATAGATTAGATAAAAAGAGGCCGTTTCAAATCAGAAACAGCCTCTTTTTTATTTCTCATAATGGCATTTCCCAATCCCTCGGATTTATTTCAACCCTGACTTTTTTTTCTTACTTTTGTTTGCCTTTAAAGTACTTACAAGCTTCTTTGTTTTCAATAGATTTATTTGTTTAAACCGGTGTTTCCCTTTATAAACACAACTCATTAATAAAGAATATGTCTTTGATAAGAATCATTGCCACTTTTATATTAATCTACCTTATTTTTCGTTTGTTCACTTCCATTGTACTTCCGTGGCTCATGCGCTGGTACCTGAATCGATTCAAAAAAAAGTTTTATGAGCAGAATCCCCACTTAAGACAGGACCAGGAACAAACAGGCAAGGGAAAATCAAAAGTCAGAATTACCTATAAGCGCTCACAGCAAGGTGAAAAATCATTGGATGATGTGGGCGAATATGTTGACTATGAGGAGATAAAAGAGGAGGAAAAGAAGAAAAACAATAAAAATTAATTTTAATAACCAATAATTAACGAAATGCAAAAGTCAGATCTGAAAAAACTGCTTCCATATATAGGTTCGATAATAATTTTTCTTATTCTTAGTATAGCTTATGTGAGTCCGGTACTTGAAGGGAAAAGACTTCTTCAACCTGATTATGTCAAGTTTATGGGGATGTCACGGGAAATTGTGGAATTCAGAGAAGAGACAGGAGAGGAAGCTTTGTGGACCAACACCATGTTTGGGGGTATGCCCGCATTTCTGATTTCAGTGGTATATTCCAACAACATATCCAATTTTTTGCATAATGTAATGACCCTTGGGTTGCCGCGACCGGCAGATATGATATTCTTATATTTCGTTGGTTTTTTTATTTTTATGTTGTTGCTAAAGTTTAATGTATGGATAGCACTTTTGGGGGCATTGGGTTTTGCATTTTCATCTTACAATTTTATTATCATTGAAGCAGGTCATAACACCAAAGCAATGGCCATTGCATATATGGCACCGGTGCTTGCATCAATAATTTATACTTTCAGGGGCAACTATTTTTCGGGAGGTTTATTATTTTCCATATTTCTTGCATTGCAGTTGTTTTCCAATCACCTTCAAATAACTTATTATTTACTGATTATAGTAATTTTTTATGCCATTTTTGAATTTGCAGAGCATATCCGATTGGGAAAGTTGCCGGATTTTCTGAAGGCTTCAGGTGTATTGGTGGTTGCAGCAATTATTGCTATCGGGGTAAATATAAGCAGCTTCTGGTCAACTTATAGCCATGCACAGAATACCATGCGGGGAGGCACCGAACTTACTACCGATACCCGACCCAATACTTCGGGACTAGATCCTGAGTATATTACACAATGGAGTTATGGAATTCAGGAAACACTTACCTTGTTGATTCCCAATGCAAAGGGAGGAGCTACAGCTCCCTTGCTGTATGATGAATTGATTGCTGCCAGCCAGGGAACTCCCCGCGAGCAAAGGGAAGCCCGTGAGATACTGGACAATTACTCCCAATCTTTTATCAATTTCATCATAGAAGGTTTGCAATCAGGTAATTATATCAACAAATATTGGGGCAATCAACCCTTTACTTCCGGACCTGTTTATGTAGGCGCAGTTGTTATGTTCTTTTTTGTGCTGGCATTCTTTTTTGTCAAAGGTCCTTTAAAATGGGGTCTTTTGCTGGCCATAATTTTATCGATAATGCTTTCCTGGGGTAAAAACCTGATGTGGTTTACCGAATTCTTTATCAATTACGTGCCGGGATACAACAAGTTCAGGGCAGTGAGTATGATACTCGTGATTGTTCAGTTGTGTATCCCTGCCCTTGCTTTTATGGGAATGTACAAATGGTATAATAATCCGGAAATGGTGAAGGTAAAAAGCAAGCCCTTTTACTGGGCAATTGGACTTACCGGGGGATTGCTTGTATTTTTATACCTCTTTCCCAATGCATTTCTTGATTTTTTCAATGAAAATGAAAAGACTGTTGTAAGAAGCACCCAGGATGCCGGCTTACTAATGAACTTTGAGCAGGTTGAGCAAATGCGTATTGCCGTTTTCAGGGCCGATACTCTGAGAAGTCTTGTTTTTATATTATTTGCGGCTGGCATTACTGCCTTGTTTGCGATGAAAAAAATCAAAAAAGGAGTGTTTGTCCTGTTTATCGCCATTTTAATTGTTGCCGATATGTGGCCTGTAAACAGAAGATATTTTGACGATTCGAATTTTGTGCCCCGCCGCCAGGTTGAAAACCCATTTCAACCTAACCGGGCAAATCTTGAAATTCTGCAGGATGATGAATTACACTTCAGGGTTTATAATTTAACAGTAAGTAGTTTTAATGATGCATCCACAAGTTGGTTTCACAGCTCCATTGGAGGTTATCATGGTGCCAAACTGCAGCGTTATCAGGAACTTATTGATTTCCATATTACCCAGGGTAATATGGAGGTCCTTAATATGTTGAACACAAGATATTTTATCGTGCCTGACCAGAACCGTCAGCCTGTTGCAAGTTTTAATGAGGATGCACTGGGTAATGCATGGTTTGTCAGAGAAGTAGTATGGGTGGAAGATGCTGATGAGGAAATCGAAGCATTGTATGATTTTGATCCGGCAACAATGGCTATTATCGACAGAAGATTTGAAGATTTGGTCGATCCTTCAGAATTAAAACACGATGGTCTTGCCCGTATTGAATTGGTTGAATACCAGCCCAATAGATTGAAATACAACTATTCATCACGTGCAAATCAGCTTGCAGTTTTCTCGGAGGTATATTATCCCGATGGCTGGAAAGTTTACATAAACGGTGAAGAAGCTGACCATTTTCGTGTGAATTACATTTTAAGAGCGATGGTATTGCCGGAGGGTGAAAATACTGTAGATTTTATTTTTAAACCTCGCTCATTTTTTGTTGGAGAAAGAATCGCACTTGTATTTAGTATATTGATGATTCTGGCAGGATTAGGTTATATTTTCAAGAACGGGAAATTGCTTCTCAGCAAAATGAAAGCAAAAGAATCGTTGCCGGAAAGTTAAATACATTAAACAAGGAAATATTTGCAATATAATATAAGTACCGGTTGAAAGAAAAATAAATAAATTCGTTTTGTGGATTTCGGTCAAACTTTAAAACAAACAATTGCTGATGAAGAGAGTGCTGATTCTCACATACTACTGGCCACCCAGCGGCGGACCCGGAGTGCAGCGCTGGCTAAAGTTTGTAAAGTATCTGCCTCACTTCGGGTATGAGCCCATTGTATTAACTGTTGATCCCCAAAAAGCGACATATCCGGTTCTCGACAAAAGTCTTTTAATTGAGATTCCGGAAAATCTGAAAATATATCATTCTTCCACACGAGAGCCGTATAGTTTCTACAAAAAACTTTTTAGAAAAAAACAGGTACCCTACTCCGGTTTTGCAAATGAAACCGGTAATGGGCCAATAAATGCAATATCCCGGTTTATCAGGGGAAATCTTTTTGTGCCGGATGCACGGATTGGCTGGAACCGTTACGCCATTTCCAGGGCAATTTATCTGATAAAAGAATACGGAATTGAAACCATTATCACGACAAGTCCACCCCATTCTACTCAGTTGGCAGGCATTGAAATTAAAAATATCTTTCCTCAAATTCGCTGGATTGCTGATATGAGAGATCCATGGACAGATATTTATTATTATGACAAAATGTTGCATCTTCCCTGGATAAAGAAAAAAGACCTGGGATATGAGAAGAAGGTTTTAAAAAATGCGGATGTAGTTATTACGGTAAGTGATTTTTTGCAAAATCTGTTTGCCGAAAAACTTAATGATATTACTCCCAAAGACAAAATAAAGGTTATTACCAACGGTTTCGATCCTGATGATTTTAAAGCTATTAAAGGTGTAAGAAATGCTGATTGCTTTGCGATTACTTACGTTGGCACCATTGCTGATAATTACAACCTTAATGGTTTTATAAAAGCGATGGAGTATATTAAGACTTTATTAGGCGAAAAATTACAAATACATTTTACAGGCAGTATTTCTCCAAAATGGAAGAAAATCCTGAAAACAAATCTAAAACAACATATTGGTTTTAATAGTCATGTAGATCATCCTGAAGCTATCAGGCAAATGAGGGCTTCCGACATGCTGCTGTTAGTGGTTCCGGAAATAATAAATAATGAGGGAATCATTACCGGTAAGGTCTTTGAATATCTGGCAGCCGGGCGGCCCATTGTGGGGATAGGCCCGGTAAAAGGTGACGCATCTGCCATACTTGAAAAAACCGGTTCAGGTAAAATGTTCTCATATGGAGATCATGAAAATATAAGTAAGTTTGTATTGCAATTTGCACTTAAGGAAAAAGAATGGTTTCCTGATCATGACCAGATTCAGAAGTTTTCACGGAAAACGATAACAGGGAATTTGGTGAAATTGATTGAAAAAGGAAATACATGATAGATTTCAGACCCCAATTATTTGATGCAATAAAAACCTACAATCGGAGGAGGTTTCTGAATGACCTTACATCCGGCATTATCGTGGGTATTGTTGCCTTGCCTCTTTCCATTGCATTTGCTATTGCTTCAGGTGTTGCCCCGGAAAAAGGTCTGATGGCGGCGGCTTTGGGAGGCTTTATCATTTCTTTTCTGGGCGGAAGCCGTGTACAGATTGCAGGACCCACAGGTGCATTTATCATTGTGCTGTTCGGTATCGTAGAGCAATTTGGTGTGGAAGGGTTGCTGATGGCTACAATAATGGCGGGTATTATGATGCTGGCCATGGGCCTGATCAAGCTGGGCAACATTATTCAATATATGCCTTATCCAATTACTGTGGGATTTACCAGCGGCATCGCTGTAATAATATTCTCTACGCAGATAAAATATTTCTTCGGTATGGAAGGAGAAGCATTGCCTGCCAGCTTTATCGATAAAGTAATCTTTTATTTCTCTTCTGTAAGCACGATTAACCGGAATGCTTTATTTATTGGGGTTTTAACCATAATATTAAGTGTTTATGGTTCACGAATTTATCGTAAAATACCCGGTACATTGCTTGCTATTTTGCTGAGTGTAATTCTGGTTCAGATATTTAATCTGCCGGTTGAAACCATTGGTACGCGGTTTGGAGAACTTTCGTCCAGTATTCCAAAACCAAAAATTCCATGGGTGGGTTTTGAAACCATAAGGTTACTTGTTGTTCCGGCATTTACCATAGCGATGCTTGCTTCAATTGAGTCACTACTTTCCATGATGGTATCGGATGGAGCAACGGGCCGGCGCAGTCGACCGGATACTGAACTGGTGGCGCATGGAATAGCCAATATTTTTGCCCCGCTTTTTGGGGCCATACCTGCCTGCGGGGCAGTGGCAAGAACCATGACAAATGTTCGTAACGGTGGTCAGACTCCCATTTCAGGAATTGTTCATTCACTTTTTGTTTTGTTTGTCCTGTTGTTCTTTGGGAAATGGGCAAAACATATCCCGATGGCTACTTTGGCGGGTATTTTATTTGTGGTAGCATATAACATGAGTGAATGGAGATCGTTTAAGGCCATCTTCAGCAATTCCAGAAGCGATGTGGCTGTCCTGATTACAACTTTTTTACTGACTGTTCTGATAGATATTAGCGTTGCCATTCAATTTGGCCTGGTGCTCGCTGCTTTTTTGTTTGTGAAAAGAGTATCGGAAACATCAGATATAAAAGTTTTCAGGTCAGAGGTTGAAGATGAAAGGTCGCATTTGAGTGATGATATTGATCAGGAGTTGTTGGATATTCCAAAAGGGGTAGAGGTATTTCAAATCAAAGGCCCCTTCTTTTTTGGAGTAGCCAATCGTTTTGAAGAAGCTGAAAAACAACTGGGTGAACATCCAAAGATCCGCATTATCAGGATGAGCCGGCTTCCTTTTATTGACTCCACGGGTATGATGAACCTGAACAGTTTCCTGGTAAAGTGCCGCAACAGCAATATCCATGTTATTTTTAGCGGACTGCCTCCAAAACCGTATCTTACACTTAAAAAACATGGAATTATTGATCGTATCGGACCTGAAAATGTTTGTATTAATATTGAAGCTGCCCTTAAAAGAGCGCGTGAGTGCCTTGAGTTGATGAAGTAAACCCATAAGTGCTTAAAATATAGTAAAAATGGTATATTTTGTCATTCTTTATCTGATTGTTACCATTATTGTTGGTTTGCTGGCTGCCAGGCTTGTGAAAAATACAGAAGATTATCTTTTGGCCGGCCGAAGACTTCCTTTTTATATAGCTACGGCAACTTTGTTTGCTACCTGGTTTGGTTCGGAAACCATATTGGGAGCCTCCTCTGAATTTGCCGAGGGTGGTCTTATCGCAGTTGTAAGAGATCCTTTCGGAGCAGCACTGTGTCTTTTCCTTGTGGGAATGTTCTTTGCACGGCCACTTTACCGCATGAAATTACTAACTCTGGGCGATTTTTACAGAAACCGGTATGGGAATCTGACAGAGTTTTTTGCAGGCATATGTATCATGCTTACTTACCTGGCCTGGATTGCAGCTCAAATGGTTGCATTCGGTATTATTACCTCCTCTTTGACAGGGCTGGAACTCACTCAGGGAATTCTGCTGGGATGTGCACTGGTAACCTTATATACCTTTATCGGTGGGATGTGGTCAGTTTCAGTTACCGATTTTATGCAGCTCATATTTATTCTCATCGGGTTAGTTGCAGCCACTCTCGAAATATTTCAGATTGTCAGCTTCAGGCAGGTGTTTGAAAATGCTCCGGAAGGTTTCTTCAGGTTTTATCCCCATCCTGAAGGTGTTGATGTGATGAATTATATAGCTGCCTGGATAACCATTGGGCTGGGTTCAATTGCCGGGCAGGATATATTTCAGCGTGTAATGGCATCGCGCAGCGAAAAAGTGGCGGTAAGGGCATCTTACACAGCAGGTGCAATGTATCTTTCCGTTGCATTAATTCCTTTATTGCTTGCTTTAGCAGCCCGTAAGCTTGCTCCCGAATTGCTGGATTACGGCATGGATACACAAATGGTTATTCCGGGACTTATCACCCGGTTTACTTCTCCCTTTGTGCAGATTCTGCTCTTTGGTGCATTACTATCTGCCATTTTGAGTACGGCAAGTTCGGCTTTATTGGCCCCTGCTGCTATTCTGGGTGAAAACATTATCAAACCCCGCTGGAAAGGTATTACTGATAAACAACTATTGTGGTCATCAAGGGTTTCAGTACTTATCGTTTCCATAATAGCGCTATATATGGCTCTTCAAAGAGGAAATATTTATGAACTTGTTGGGGAAGCTGCTTCAGTGGGGCTTGTTTCTCTTTTTACACCTCTTTGTGCAGGCCTGTTCTGGAAGGAAGCAAATGCAACCGGAGCACTGATATCCATTTTTTCCGGTCTTATCGTTTGGCTTATTGCATCATGGCTGGGAACGAATATTGAACCCATAATCTACGGACTTGCTGCAGGTATTTTGGGTATGATTGGAGGTAGTTTCACCGGTAATAAAAATTGATAACATATACTTTGATTTAATTTATTTTATTGTCTTTTATCAGATTTATATTATTTTCGAAAACAAATTCAAAAACAGGACACTATGAATGAAAAAAACTTTGATTTCAATGAGTTTATTGCAGGAGCAATTAAATCATTACAGGATCCCAAAGGATTTTTTTCCGGACTGGGAACATCCGGTGGCTATCTTGAACCCGTTATTAAAGCCCTGATTTTCGGGGGTGTGGCTGCCGTAATTAACTATATCTGGGTGCTGGCCGGATTAAGTGTGGCTGGCTTCGGATTTTGGGGAGCGGCTGCCGGACCTATGGTAATTGTAGGGGGAATTATTGGGTCGGTAATAGCTTTGTTTATTGCAGCAGTAATTATGCTGATTTTTTCTGCTATATGCAGTGGAACAACAGATTACGAAGCCAATGTAAGGGTTACCGCGTCTCTTATGGTTTTAATGCCAGTTAATGCTTTGCTCAATTTTGTTAATGTTATTTCAATTGGCCTGGCAACTATTTTGGGCATGTTCGTGAGTGCATATGGATTGTGGATGCTTTACAATGCACTTACCCAATCACTCAAAGCTACGGAAAACAGTGCAAAAGTGCTTGTTATTGTTTTGCTTGTATTGCTCGTTTTCTTTACAATTATGGGTTTAATTGCAGGTGCCTTTTTCAAAGCCGCTGCTTACTGAGAAGATAAATTTTAAATGAAATAAAAAATGCGGAAAAAGTTGCTTTGCTTTTTCCGCATTTTTTTTGCTGTGGGACGTACTGGAATCGAACCAGTGACCTCATGCCTGTCAAGCATGCGCTCTAAACCAACTGAGCTAACGTCCCGAAACTGAGAATGCAAATTTAGAAATTATTTTTTATCTATATGTAAATATCGAAATCCGAATCACGAACCGAGGCGAAGCCGAGCTCAGCGCAGCTAAATCCGAAATAATAAAGAATTAACCATTAACACTTTAACTTTTCAACTCTTCAACTTCTCAACCAGGATTACATCCCCCTGGCCCCCTTAAAAGGGGGAATAGGCCGGCAAAACAATATTTACCCCTTACCCATCACCCATCACCCATCACCCGTTACCCGTTACCCCTAACCCTACAAAGGTATATTCCCATGCTTCTTAGCAGGAGTAACTTCCCGCTTATTTTCTGTCATTTCAAGGGCCTGGATAAGCTTAAGCCGGGTTTGCCGGGGATAGATGATTTCATCAATATGCCCGGATTCTGCAGCTTTGTAAGGTGAGCAGAACTTCTCACGATACTCCTCTGTGGCTTTGGCTTTGTCCTCATCATTGAGTTTATTACGGTAAAGGATATTAACAGCACCATCAGGACCCATAACCGCAATTTCGGCGGTGGGGTAGGCGTAATTCACATCGGCACCCAGGTGTTTGCTGGCCATAACCACATAAGCTCCGCCGTACGATTTTCGGGTAATAACAGTAATCTTGGGAACGGTGGCTTCAGCATAAGAGTAAAGCAGTTTTGCTCCGTGTTTTATGATACCGCCCAGTTCTTGCCCCACACCCGGCAGGAATCCCGGCACATCGCAGAATGTGATGATGGGAATATTGAAGGCATCACAGAACCTCACAAAGCGCGCGCCTTTGAGTGATGCATCGATATCGAGCACACCGGCCAGCATGGCAGGTTGATTGGCAACAATACCAACAGGTTTGCCATTTAACCGTGCGAAACCAACTATTATATTCTGTGCATAATGAGGTTGAACTTCAAAGAAATTATTATCATCGGCCACTGCGTTGATTATTTCCATCATATCATAGGGCTTGTTGGGATCGCTGGGGATGAGTTCGCGAAGTTTGATTTCCTCTCTGTGCGGAGAGTCGGTACAAGGTTTTACCGGCGGATCTTCCATGTTGTTGGAAGGCAGAAAGCTCATCAGTTCGCGGATCATCATCATGGCCTGATCATCATCGTCAGCAGTAAAGTGCGCTACTCCGCTCTTGGAGTTGTGGGTCATGGCACCACCCAGCTCTTCCTTGGTTACATCTTCGTGGGTAACGGTTTTTATTACATCGGGGCCGGTAACGAACATATAGCTGGTTTTGCGTGTCATGAAAATAAAATCGGTGATTGCAGGCGAATAAACCGCACCACCGGCACAAGGCCCTAAAATGGCACTGATTTGTGGCACAACCCCGCTGGCACGCACGTTGCGCATAAAGATATCGCCGTAACCTGCAAGGCTTTCCACGCCTTCCTGTATGCGGGCACCACCGCTGTCGTTCAAACCAATCAGCGGGGCTCCCATTTTTACTGCAAGGTCCATGATCTTGGTCACTTTGTTGGCATTGGCACGGCTCAGTGACCCGCCGAAAACGGTGAAGTCTTGTGCAAAGACATACACCAGACGACCATCGATCTTTCCATATCCCGTTACGATGCCATCGCCGGGAATTTTTTCCATTTCAAAATCCTGGTTCCGGTTTGCAACAAATTTGTCAATTTCAACAAAGGTATCGGAATCCAGCAGTTGTTTGATACGTTCGCGTGCTGTGTTCCTGCCTGATGCATGAATTTTATCAATCTTGTCCTGGCCTCCACCCAGTTCAGCGGCCTGGTGCATTTGGGTAAGTTTGTCGATTTTTTGTTTTGTATCCATTTTTCAAATTTTTACTGCGGAGACACAGAGACGCAGAGTTTATTGAGAGTAACTCTCGTTTCGGGTCTTCGCTTAAAAGTTATTTACAAATCTTTTGAATCCATCTTTTAATAGTGGAGTGTTGAAATTAATGAGATATCCCAGTTTTTTATTTGCCAGTTTTAGGTATGAAATAATCTGAGCTTCATGAACCGGCAAAATAGCTTCAACAGCTTTAAGTTCGATAATTATCTCCCCTTCCACCAGAAGGTCAATCTTAAAGGTCTTATCAAGTTTTTCACCTTTATAATGTAATGGCAGAAATACTTCACTTTTACAAATTATATCTCTTGAATTCAATTCTCTAAAAAGACATTGATGATATACAGATTCCATTAATCCAGGTCCCATTTCTCTGTGAACAACAATAGAAGCATCTAATATCTCTCCGCCTAAAATATTATGCTCTTCTCTATTCATATTACAAATTTTTTCTCTGCGCAACTCTGTTTCTCTCCGTCTCTGCGGTTACCTACTCCACAACCACCATTACCTTCTTCGCCTCCACAGTATCCCCCTCATTAACCCGAATCTCTTTTACCACGCCATCTTTTTTGGCTTTGAATTCGCTTTCCATTTTCATTGCTGAGAAAATGACCAGTGTCTGACCGGCTTCTACCGAATCTCCAATGCTGACAGGGATTTTTACAACCTTCCCGGGAATGGGAGCCACCACTGTATTTTCAGCATCCTCATCCACACCTTTTAACCTGGCTGCCCGGTATTTAGCTTCAGCATCAATGATTTCGGCCTCGTATGTGTTTTTATAGGTATTTACTGTGTATTTTTTTACGTTATCACCGGGTATGAGCTCTATATTATAAGAGTTGTTATCATGCAGAATGGAAAATATTCCCTGGTTAACCTTTTCAAAGTCAAGTTTGTACTCTTTTCCATCAACTTTGATGTTCACAAATGATCCTTCCCACTGAAGAAGTTCCACATGGGCTGTACGGTTATTAATCTTTACTTCAAATGACATATTTCTGATCTTTTAAAGTTTTAAAACACTTCTGATACGGCTGTAATCTTTCCAGTTATTCTTCAAAGCAGTCATTTCTTTGGGAGATGCTTTGCGAAGACGATATAAATACTCCAGAAAAGCAGTGATTATCACCATATCCTCACAGTCATCCTGGCAAGGTTCTTCACCCATGAGATGTTTGATGTTTTCATCAATAAAATGAGTGGTATAATTGCCTTTTACAAAGTCGGGGGCAGTCATAATGTTTTCAAGAAAATTCAGAGAATTTTTTACTCCTGTAATTTTAAATTCCTGTAGTGCCCTGATGGTCCGCTCAATGGCATCTTTGCGATCGCGGCCCCATACTATGAGTTTTGCAATCAGCGGATCATAGTAAATAGGTATTTCAAATCCCTCATAAATGTAGCCGTCCACACGCACACCTACACCATAGGGTATAGCAATATGAGTAACCTTGCCGGGAGCCGGCATAAAATTGTTAGCCGCATCTTCAGCATAAACCCTGCACTCAATGGCGTGGCCGTTTTGCTTAAGTTCTTCCTGTTTGTATGAAAGTTTTTCTCCTGATGCAATGTGTATCTGTTCTTTCACCAGGTCAACTCCTACAACCCTCTCGGTAATAGGGTGTTCAACCTGCAAACGGGTATTCATTTCCAGGAAATAATAGTTGAGATTGTTATCTACAATAAATTCAATTGTTCCGGCACCTTCATAATCCACAGCCTTTGCTGCGGCAACTGCTGCTTTACCCATTTCATCGCGTATGGCAGGAGTGAGAATAGGAGAGGGGGTTTCTTCTATGATTTTCTGATGCCGGCGCTGTACAGAGCATTCCCGTTCAAAGAGGTGAATGACATTTCCGTGCTGATCGGCGAGAATCTGAAATTCAATATGGTGGGGAGATTCAATATATTTCTCAATATAAACCGCATCGTCACCAAAAGCCGATTTTGCCTCTGAACGTGCTGCACGGATTGAACTTTTAATATCCGCTTCTTTTTTAACCAGACGCATGCCTTTGCCTCCTCCTCCTGCGGATGCCTTAACCATAACCGGTAAGCCAATTTCTTTTACAGTCTTTATAGCTTCAGCTTCAGAGATAATTGCCGATTCAGTACCTGGCACTACGGGTACGCCTGCCGCAATCATGGTTTTTCGTGCTGTAATTTTGTCACCCATTTGCGAAATGGCATATGGCCCCGGCCCGATAAATTTAATACCGGCTTTCTGGCATTTTTCAGAAAAAACCGCATTCTCTGATAAAAATCCATAACCGGGATGTATGGCATCGGCTTTGCTCTGTTTTGCCACTTCCAGAATTCTGTCCATGTTCAGGTAGGATTCTGCAGAGGGTGATGGCCCAATGTGGTAAGCCTCATCTGCATAAAGAACATGCATTGCTTTGCGGTCGGCATCGGAAAATACGCCAACGGTGCGGATGCCCATCTCGCGACACGACCGCATGATACGCACAGCAATCTCACCGCGATTGGCAACCAAAACTTTTTTAATCATAACTTGTCCTTTTGATTTCGACTCAAATTCAAATTAAATATACGAAACAATTTATTATATCACGAAGAAAAAATATCGTTCTATTGAAGTTGTTTTGCTTTAAATAAGACAGGAACAATGCTCTAACTCACCATGAACACGCTTTCACAGGCTTTGTTCAATTATGTAATACCCAATTAAAGAGAATGACAAAATGACTGTAAAATTTTGTGGCAATAATTTTGATATATGCAAACATCTAGATATAAAAATATAAAATTCATTATAACACAATTAATCCATGTTAGAGGAAATCAAACAAGAAGAATTTGAAAAAGAATTAAAGGAAAATGAGAATCTGGTGTTGGATTTTTATTCCACAGAATGTCCACCCTGCGAAGCATTGGCCCCAAAATTTGAAAGCCTTACAGAATTGTACGGTAAAGATGTACGATTTATAAAAATGTTCAGGCAGGGAAATCGTGAACTTGCAGAAAAACTGGGAGTAAAATCATCACCCACTTTGCTGTTTTACAAAAACGGAAAGCAAACAGGCGACTTTTTGACCGGAGGTATCAGGAAATCTGACATCATACGTAATCTGGATAATTTGTTGCCACCTGAAAAAGTGCAAAGCATAAAGGATAAAATCAAACGGGTTGTTACACATACGGATGTCATAGTTCTGGGAGCCGGACCCGGAGGCATGGCCGCAGGAATTTACCTTGCCCAGGCCAAAATTGATACTATACTGTTGGATACCGGAATGCCCGGCGGACAGGTAACAACTACCCATCAGGTATCAAACTATCCGGGTTTTATTGAACCCCAAAAAGGATATATGTTATCACACTACATGGCAGAACAGGCCAAAGTAGCCGGTGTGAAATTTAAAGTTGCAGTAGATGTAAATACAGTGGATCTGATAAAAAAGGAAGTGGTGATTGATGGGTATGAAACCATAAAAGCAAAGAAGATCATCATTTCAACAGGTGCATCTCCCAGGTATTTGAATATTGACGGTGAAAAGGAGTTTTATGGCAAAGGAATTTCCTACTGTGCAACCTGCGATGCCAAGTATTATCATGATAAGGAAGTTGTAATTATCGGAGGTGGGAACACAGCAGTTGAAGAATCGGAATTCATTTCCAAATTTGCATCAAAAATTACCATGATTCAGCAGCTTCCCCATCTTACAGCCAATAAAACTGCCCAGGAGCGCTGTTATGCTGATCCAAAAATCGAAGTTATGCTTGAATATGAACCCCGTGGTTTTTACAAAAACGGTTCTGATAAAATGAAAGTAAAACTGGAAGACTTAAAAACCAGGCAAACAAAAACACTTGAAACAGATGGTATTTTTGTCTTTGTGGGTATGAAACCCAATACCGATATGATAAAGGATCCATTGGAAACTGATGACTGGGGATATATTAAGGTAGATGACGAAATGCGTACCAGCATACATGGTGTTTATGCTGTGGGTGATGTAATAAGCAAGAAATACCGGCAAATAACTACAGCTGTGGGCGACGGTACAATTGCATCCATTGCCTGCACAAAAGAAATCAATGACTGAAAAAGAAGAGACTGTCTCAAAACTGCCAGGTGATCGTTGAGCCTGTCGAAACGACATCTGATTACCAATCAGATACACACTTCGACAGGCTCAGTGTCCAAATTAGTACTGACTTTTGAGATAGCCCCGTTTTTTGTCAAAATCTATTTAAAGCAGAAGCAAGAATTATTCATTATGATATGCCTCACCTCTCAATATGGTGAATGCCCTGTACAATTGCTCTATAAAAAATAACCTTACCATTTGATGTGAAAAAGTCATTTTTGAAAGAGAAAGCTTATAGTTTGCTCTTTCCAGGAGCCTTTGTCCAAATCCCCATGCACCGCCAACCACAAAAACTGTTTCTTTGACTGAAGAATTCATTTTTTTTTGCAGAAATACAGAAAAATCTTTGGATGACATCTGCTTTCCATTTTCATCAAGTAAGACAACGAAATCATTGGTTTTTATATATTTAAAAATCAAATCTGCTTCCTTTTGCTTGATGATTTCAGGTGTGAGTGATGAGGCTTTTTTTAATGCGGGAATTTCGGTAATTTCAAAGTGGGTGTAGTGCTTCAGCCTGTTTAAATATTCTGTAATACCTTCCTTCAGGTAGTTGTTATTTGTTTTTCCAATTGACAAAAGGGTGATTTTCATGGTTCTTAAGTATTGATAATAGCAAAAGGACTGGTTTCTGGATAAACGATTGATGCTGCAAGCTATTAAACCGATCGAAAATAAGCAAATTTACCCAATCGGGGTACTTATAAAAACATTAACTTTATCATTCGTTTTCAAAACAGGAGAAACTTTTCTCAGTCGAAAATTGAAAGATGTTACTTGAAATTACGGCCGGGTTTTTGATATAGAAAAATGATTTGTTGTATTAAATAAACAATGTTTATTTAAGTAAATAAAATGTTTTAGATGAAGATAAAAGGCTATATAAATCTTTTAGTTGCTTTGCTGGCGTTTCTTGTGTTAACGGATAAGAGCCTGGCACAGGAGCCTGCAGATATATCAAAAGAAGTTATATCGGCAATAAAAAATGGTAATGCACGGGAAATATCGAAGCATTTTGGAAAAACTGTTGACTTAAAATTTCCGGGAAATGAAGGCTCCTTCAGTCGCAACCAGGCAGAACTTATAGTCCGGAACTTTTTTTCCAGGAATGCACCTGCTTCCTTCAATGTTCAGCACCAGGGACCATCGCGCGACGGTTCTCTGTATGTTATCGGGAATTACCGCTCAACAAACGGACAGTCATTCAGGGTATATTTTCTCATCAAAAAAATATCTGATAAAAACGTGCTTCACCTTTTGCAGTTTGAAAGGCAATAAAATTTTCTTTTCCACACCAATCAGGAGATTGATTTACAAAACCTGCAGCAAACAATATCCTTTCCGGGTGAATTTAAGCACCAGATTCTAAAAATTTTTACGAAAAACTGACGATTGTAAGATTTCGTATATCTTTACAGGCGCTTTTGTTCTGATAGAGATTAAGGAAATCAATTTTTGAATTTTGTTTTTATGCCTTTCAATAAAGGCTCAATGTTAATGTAGTTTTATCAGCACTATGTTTACAATTGAAATTATAATCGTACTCGTTGTTCTCGTCCTGGCAGTTGTACTGTTTGCTTCTGAGATTTTTTCGGTAGATGTTGTTGCACTGATAATTATGGTAACACTTATCATAACAGGTGTGATAAGTCCGGTTGAAGGCGTTTCAGGTTTTAGTAATTCTGCTACTATAACTGTGGCAGCAATGTTTATTCTGAGTGCTGCATTGTTTAAATCGGGTGCTGTTGTTGGTATAGGTAATAAGATGGCCGGTTTGTTTCAATACAACTTTTGGATAGCTGTTTTGGCTACTATGGCTGTGGTTGGAACTATTTCGGCATTTATTAATAATACCCCTGTTGTGGCGATTTTTATGCCTATTCTTGCAGGAGCTGCTGCCAAGTCAGGGCATAGCCTGGCAAAAATGCTTATGCCCCTCTCTTTTGCTTCCATGTTTGGTGGTGTTTGTACATTGATCGGAACCTCCACTAATATTCTCGTTAGCGGTATAGCTGCTGAAAACGGACTGGAACCATTTTCAATGTTTGAAATGTCTAAGCTCGGTTTGATATTCTTTGCAACAGGTATGATTTACATGATGTTAATAGGAATTCATTTAATTCCTGAAAAGGATAACAGTAAAGACCTTGTTAAAAAATTCGGAATGGGCGATTATCTGACTGAAATCATATTGGAAGCTAATGCACCCTCGGTAGGAAAGAAAATTAAAGACTCTCCACTTGTTAAAAACCTGGATATTGACATACTTGAAGTAAATCGCCAGAAACAAAAGTATTTTATGCCAAGCGGAGAGATGGTGCTACAAAAGGGTGATATTCTGAAAGTAAGATGTGATGTTGAGAAAATTAATACTTTAAAAGAAAGAGAAGGCATTAAGCTAAAAACCGATGCAAAATTCCAGGATCAGGACATGGAAAGTGAAGAAATAACTTTGGTTGAGGCTGTAATTGCACCAAATAGTCAGTTTGAAGGAAAAACTGTAAAGGAGGTATCTTTCAGACAAAGGTATGGTGCAACAGTTTTAGCAATACGACACAGGGGAGAGATTATGCGTGAGAAAGTTGCCAATACAGTGCTGCGCTCCGGTGATACCCTTCTCATCGAAGCCCAGAAAGAAAAACTTGATTTTTTAAGGCAATTGCAATTGCAGGGTAGAAATACATTCCTTATTGTGTCAGAAGTTGGGATTGAAAAATTCAAGAATGATAAAATAGCAATAGTTTTAGGAACCATTGCTGCTATAATTATTCTGGCAACATTAAATGTTTTGCCCATTATGGTTGCTGCTTTAGCTGGTTGCGTCCTGCTTATTCTTACGGGATGCATTAGTATGGAGGAATCATACAGAGCAATTGACTGGAAAGTAATATTTCTGCTTGCAGGTGCTATGAGCCTGGGAGTTGCACTTGACAGAAGTGGTGCCGCAAAACTTATTTCCGACTTCTTAATTAACATTGTGGGTGCATGGGGACCCATAGCTATTGTTTCGGTTTTATACCTGATTACAAGTTTGATGACCGAATCTATGAGTAACAATGCCAGCGCAGTGTTACTTGCTCCGATAGCAATAGCAGCATCAATTACAATGGAAGTGGATGCCCGCCCATTTCTCATGGCGATTACCTTTGCTGCTTCCTCGAGTTTTATGACACCCATCGGTTATCAAACCAATACAATGATTTATGGTGCAGGAGGATATAAATTTATGGATTTTGTGAAGGTGGGTGGCCCGCTCAACCTCATCTTCTGGATTATTGCTACCTTCATGATTCCTTACTTTTTCCCATTTTAATTCATGATTCATGGAACAGATAAAAACAATATACAGGTCTGTGATGGATATCCTTCAGTATCCGGTGTTTCCGCTGGGAAAAGAAGATGTTACACTTGCCTCACTGCTTTTTTTGATAATTTCTCTGATACTGCTTTTCTACCTTTCGGCAAAGTTCAGGAATTTATTGCAGAACAGAATTCTTGCAAGATATAATATTGATATTGGTATCAGGCAGGCCATAAGCACAATTATAAGGTATGTTATTCTCGTTGCAGGGTTGGTAATTATCATTCAAAGTGCCGGTATTGATTTGAGTTTTCTTGCCATTCTGGCCGGGG
>REDJ01000180.1 GCA_007693555.1 Bacteroidota bacterium | reverse complement strand
TCCAGATCCAATTCAACTATGAACTTGTAAGCCTTAATAGCGGCACAGTTTATATTGACGCTGTGGGGTTCAGCACCGATGCTGATGGAAATGGACGTAAATTGTCTTTTAAAGAATTTGACGGATATGTTGTTGAAGATTTTGAATTTATTCAAATGAACTTAATGATTAATGGCGAAGAAGATAACAGTAACGTCAGAATCATCCCCAACCCCGATAAAAGTGATGGCAATCCCAGCAATTATGTGGTACAATTTCACCGCAGCCAGCACGGTTTTTCATTTGGTGGGTTCTGGTCAACACTGCCAGAGCCTGTGAATATGGACGAGAATAAATATGTGTTGGTGGATGTGTGGAAACCACGGATAAGCCCCATAAAGTTCAAAGTAGAAGCAGGACCGGGAGGAACTTTTGAGCTTGAATCTATTGAACCTCAAACCAAAGTTGAAGAATGGGAAACCATAGTTTTCCATTTCCCTGAAGCTCATGGAGATTATCCTACTATTGCTTTTATGCCAGACTTTGAAGATCCTCTGGAACTTGATGAAGACATTATTATCTATTTTGATAACATCAGATTCTCATCTGAACCTACCTCTTCGAAGGAGCCAGTATTTAACACCAATGAAATCAGGGTATTCCCAAATCCTGCCAACCAGGTTGTAAATGTAGCAGCTGAAGCAGGTTCTTTGGTTGGATTATACAGCATAACAGGAAGTTTGGTGGAACAAAAAATCGCAGGCCAGGAAAACGTTACTTTTAATGTTTCCGGTCTTTCACAGGGTGTATACCTTATCAGGGTGTTACAGAACGGAGTTCCTGTTTCCAAAAAACTTTTGGTTTATTAATACATAAAGATTGAGTAATATAAAAACCCGGATTCTTTTAAAGTCCGGGTTTTTTTATGAAATGCACCGAAAGATTTTCAGATGAGTTTCATTTCAAAAAAATATTATGCTATTTTTACGGTCTTTAAAATTCGGGAAAACCCGGTTAAGGAAATTAAAATTCAAAACGGGTTTGCAATAGCAGGCTCCTTACTCAATCATAACTAATAAAAGACAAGCTATGAACAAACTATCCAATGATTTTGCAGGTGAGAGCAACCTGCCACGTGTAATTTTCCTTTCGGTTGTAGCAGCCCTTGGGGGTTTTCTTTTTGGATTTGACAGTGGTGTAATCAATGGCACAGTTGGGGCATTGAAATCCAGTTTCGAAATCAGTGATGTTGAAATTGGATTTGCAGTAGCCTCAATGTTGCTGGGTTGTGCTGCCGGTGCATTTTTTGCAGGTACACTGGCCGATAAATTCGGACGAAAGCATGTATTGATCATTGCCGCAATGGCATTTATTGTAAGTGCCTGGGGGTCCGGAATTTCTTCATCATCCACTGAATTTGTGATTTTCCGCGTTTTAGGCGGACTGGCTGTTGGTGCTGCAAGTATCCTTTCGCCTGCTTATATTGGTGAGATTGCTCCGCCGCACATCAGGGGGAGGTTGATTTCTCTTCAGCAGCTTGCCATTGTACTGGGACTGTTTTTTGCATTTTTCAGCAACTATAATCTGGCAAACATATCAGGTGGTGCGTCACTTGAGCTATGGTGGGGCTACCAAACCTGGCAATGGATGTTTTGGATGGAACTGATTCCTGCATCACTGTTCTTTTTACTTTTACTGTTTATTCCCGAATCACCACGTTACCTGGTTGCCAATGATAAAATAGAAAAGGCTTTGAAAGTACTTGCAAGCATTACTAATTTAGAACTGGCTAAGCGGCAGGTAGAAGACATAAAAACCACTGTTATCCGTGCGCGTAAACCAAGGCTTTCCGATATAATAAATTCCAAAACAGGTAAGGTGCATCCTATAATCTGGGTGGGTATTGCTATTGCCGCATTACAGCAGTTTACAGGTATCAATGTAGTGTTTTACTATGGTTCTGTTTTATGGCAGGCTGCCGGTTTCACAGAGGCAGACGCCCTTCTTACGAATGTAATAAGTGGAAGTGTAAATGTAGCATTTACTTTTTTAGCTATTTACCTGGTTGACAAAGTGGGTCGCAAGCCCCTGCTCATGATAGGGGCACTGGGGCAGGCAGTAATGCTGGGCTTGCTTGCCATCGTTTTTTCTTTCGGAGCAAGCGATGCTGCTGAAGGTATTCAGATGGGAGGTACAAGCGGGATCCTGGCACTTCTGGCAGCCAACGGATATATTGCATTCTTTGCATTTACCTGGGGGCCCATCATGTGGGTAATGCTTGGCGAAATGTTTTCCAATAAATTCAGAGGTGCGGCCCTCGCAGTGGCAGGTTTGACACAATGGGGTTCCAACTTCCTTATAACTATAACATTCCCTGTACTTCTGGCAAGTATTGGCCTGGGAATTTCATATGGTATTTATGCTGCTTTCGGTATCGTAGCTTTTGTAATCGTAAGAAAATATGTTACAGAAACAAAAGGAAAAACCCTGGAGGATATTTCAAGAGAACAGGAGTAATATTTTCTGATAATTCTTCTAAAGAAAAAACCCGGAGTCCTTATGGTTCCGGGTTTTTTTATTCTGTTTGGGATCAAGATTTTAAAACTCTTTAATCCTGATATTTCTGAACCAAACATCATCGCCATGGTCCTGAAGCGCAATGTAACCCGGCTCATATTTGCCAAACCATGGGTATTCAGCAAATTTGCTGTTTTCCACTTTTCTTTCCCAGTCGGGCGTACCCAGGTGGTACTCAAGCACTACTTCACCATTCTGACGGTGTACAACAGTTCCTCTATATACCATAACTTCTGCAAGGTTCCATTCTCCTGTAGGTTTGGCATTCTGTGGCTTGGCAGGAATCATGTCGTATAGAGAACCTGCCTTTCTGTTTCCATCAACACCCAGCTGAGCATCAATATGTTGCTCATTGCACAGGATCTGCATCTCAGGTGCTGATTTCCAGATAGGCTCGCCTTCAATTTCCTGACCGAGGTAAAAGATACCACTATTGCCACCTGGAGATACTTTCCACTCAAGCTTAAGATGGAAATCAAGAAACTTCTGGTCATAAATGATGTCGCCACCTTCGCCACCGGCTTCGCCGGTTCCGGCACCCTGAACCATCATTACACCATCTTCAATAACCCAGCCTCCTTCCGGAAAAGCATCGCGGTTGTAACCACGCCAGCCATCAAAGGATTCTCCGTCAAATAAGAGGAAGAAACCTTCTTCTTTCTCCTGTTCTGAAAGGGTGTTAATGGGTAGTTCTTCAGCTTCTTCAGCTTCTTCAGCTTCTTCAGCTTCCTGTCTGGGAGCGCATGAATTCAAAGTTATGGCACCAACAAAAAGCAGACTCATTACAAAATACAAAAATTTGTTCGTCTTCATCTTTCTAGAATTTTGGTTAAAAAATAATTTCAATATTAAGCAGGCATGGGAGGCAAATCCCATCCTTCTCTGTATTTAGTCTTTATAAGATTTTGAGAAAATGCTTTTGCATTCAAAGGTTCGGTCATGGTTTTGTCGAAAGTCGGGTGTCCATCCGTAATCTGGAAACCATCCTCAATAACAATTCTGAGTGTTTCATCATCACCAATATTGGTAAATTCCATTTTCTCACCATCCCAGTTCAGTTCTTTATGCAGCTCCTGCAGGCGAACTGCCAGTACTCCCATTACAACCATTTCGTTGAACGGACCTGCTTCATGGAAAGCCGAAGAAGGTTCCACACGGTTTTCCGGACTTTCTTTACAGGCTCTTACCCAGTCCATTTCATGAGTAAGAGTGATTCTGCGTTCGGTTTTGGGAACATTTGGAACGCGTCCGGAAAGCAAAAATGGATCGCGTCCGTAGCATCCTACATGCAGAATATCTCTTGTTCCATAGAAAAGAACTCCTCCACCCTGCACATTCATGTTCTTTCCAGCCGGCCAGTTGTCGGGCTTCAGGGGCTGAAGGCCACCATCATACCAGTGAACTTCTACTTCGGGCATGCGCACTCTTCTTAGTCTTTGACGTTCAGGAAATACAATTTTAACTTTTTGTGCTACAGGTGCACTGTCTTGCAGCAATAATGATGAACTTCCCTGCACCCTTGTTGGATGACCCAGGTTCAAAGCCTTAAATGCAGGATGCAGAATATGGCAAGCCATATCACCCAAAGCTCCGGTTCCAAAGTCCCACCACCCGCGGAAATTCCAGGGAGTATATATTTCATGATAGGGGCGCATTTTGGCAGGCCCGATAAACAAATCCCAATTCAAAGTTTCCGGAACCCATTGACCCTGCCTGGGCGTATTGAGACCTTGTGGCCAAATGGGGCGGTCGGTAAATGATTCAACGCGGGTTACCTCTCCTATCTCACCATTTTGTATCCATTCTTTTACCAACGAGACTCCCTCTTCTGAAGCGCCCTGATTACCCATTTGTGTGGCAACTTTGTATTTTTCAGCAAGCTTTCTTAGCAAACGGGATTCATAAACTGTATGCGTAAGCGGTTTTTCAACATACACATGCTTACCCATTGTCATAGCATGCGAAGCCACAGCAGCATGGGTATGGTCTGATGTTGCAACAACAACGGCATCAATGTCATTGATCATCTCGTCGTACATCTTCCGCCAGTCCCAATACCTTTTTGCATTTGGGAAAAAGTCAAAACAACCTTTTGCATAACGCCAGTCGACATCGCAAAGGGCTACTATGTTTTCTGTTTGCATAGCCCGCATGAGGCCAAACCCTTTTCCTCCAACACCCACTCCTGCAATGTTCAGTTTATCGCTCGGTGCTTTGTATCCCAGTCCGCTGATTACCGTACTTGGAAGTATGGTAAATCCGGCAGCCGCCAGAGCAGTGTTTCCGATAAACTTTCTTCTTGTGATTTGATTTTTCATAGTATTCTGATTTTAGTGAATAGTTTAAAAAATAATTCTGATCTCCTGCTTTGATTTATTTCACATTGTAAAATACACTGATTATCTGCTCATTAACTATCCTGTCACAATTTGCTTTTTATCTTCATCCCAGAAAACTTTTTTTCCTTCCCGATAAGAAACGGTACCCATATGTGCACTGATAGCCTCCTCAACCGATTCTTTTACTCCACAACTTACCGGAGTTCCAAAACGAATAGCATCGAGCCATTCTTTAACATGCAAGTAAGCTGTATCCACTTGTTGTCCACCCCGGAAAGTATACAATAGCCCTCTTTGGGCAAAGTATTGCTCAGTAGGCGATGAGATGGCGTCGATGCCCCTTCCGGGTATATGGGTAATCATTGGTTTTTCTAAAGGAATTATCCCATCTGTAATCGCTTCTCTATACCTGGTGGATTCCCTGTCAGCATATACCACCAGATCGTTATCAAGTTCCATATAGCCATCATGACCAAAAAAGGATTTTTTACGGTGCTGTTCATTAGCCAATGTGGCACTGTATATAAGGTTCATCTCCATATTTGGGTATTCATAACTTACATTCAAAACATCGGGCACTTCGCGACCATCTTTCCAGAAATAAATACCTCCGGAAGCTGCTGCTGAATGCGGAATACCAATATTCAGGATTTGATTTATTACATCATATTCATGGGTAAACAGATCGCCTGTAAGGCCTGTACTGTAATCCCACCAGCAACGCCAGCGGAAAAATCTTTCAGCACTGAAGGGGTGATAAGGTGCGGGTCCCAGAAACTCCTTCCAGTCAATGTTTCGGGGATTGGCATCAGGATGAATGTCATATACCCATGCTCCCCAGGCTGAATTGCGATTGGTATAGGTTTCTACCAGGGTAATTTTACCCAGGATATTCTTTTTTATGACCTCAATGGCTTTATGGTGGCTTTCAATCTGGCGGTTCTGGTGCCCAAGCTGAAATACCACATTATTTTCCCTGAGTGCTTTTTCAATTTCGAAAGTTTCCTCAACAGTGAGGCTGAGCGGTTTTTCGGCATAGATATGTTTGCCTGCCCTGGCCGCTTCTATTATCATTGGCGCATGCCAGTGATCGGGGGTTGCAATTACCACGGCATCAATGTCATCTGAAGCAATAAGTTCTTTGTAGTTTTTGTAAACTTTTGCCGGTGCTGATCTCTTCCCGTTTGTACCTGTACGATAAAGGTTTGCGGAGGCTTCAAGGGCAGCTTCCAGGTGCACACTGAAAACATCACAAATTCCGTTGATGGAAACATTCAGGTCCTGTTGTTGTTTGTAAATTTCAAGCCGGGTATCCTGTTTGTTATCGAGTGCTGATTCAGTCCATTCATCAATCCATTTGGGCTGAATATATCCCATGGCACGCATCAGGTAAAGGCCCCTCCCTCCGGTACCAATGATACCAATTCGCAGGAGTTTTTCATCATTGTCACGTTTAGGAATATACGCGGGCACTTCAGAGGTACTGTCAAGACTGAGGGTGCTTAGCAGTTTACTGTGTTTATATTGTTCCAGTTGTCTTTTACGAAATGCCCCGTAGAGTAAAGCTCCGGCAAATGGCAATGTAACAAGGCTTTTCAGAACATCTCTACGCCCTATACCTTTTGCCTTTTTGTTATTATCAGTCGGATTTGTATTTAGAGTATTCTCTTCCATTATTTATTTCTGTAATTCCTGATTAAACGATCAATTCCGATTATATGTCCGGTAGGAAAAACAAAAAGAACAGCAACTGCAAGCAATTCAATCAGATTTTTGTTTACCCACAGGTAACTGCCTTCTCCCGGAAAGATATAATCTGCCATCATCAAAGGCGGATGAGCTACAAAATAAAACAAAAGCATAATTATAGCTCCAATTTTAGCAATTTTTGTAAATACTCCGGCAATCATTGTAAAACCCACCAGGGTGAGCCCCCACATATTCAGAAAATCTATCACATTTAAAACTGAAGGATTCGATGCCATATCCTGGAAAAACTCAGAAAACCAGCCTTTACTATCCATAAGGTAACCGTAAGAAGACCATTCGGGCTGGAAAATCTTAACTATACCTTCATACATCAGATGCCAGCCAATGGCCACTCGCAAGGCAGTAAGAAGAATCAACTGCTTGCGGGAGTAATTTGAATTATTCTGCATTACAAGTTGTCAAGAAATAAAAGGTTATTTTTTACCGATCGAACGGGTTTCGGATAAGATAACAGATCGGCAAAGACCACAAGAAACAGTATTTTTTACCAGTTCTGCGTATCATTTTCCAAACCACACCTCTAAATTAAAAAAAATCTGCATTTAACAGAAAGTCAAGGCTTATCTTAACACTTGTTAAGGGATCGTGGTTATATTCCTCCACCTCAACAACGATGTACTCTCTGCCTGAAGTTTTGTCTTTTGTAAAAATTCTTTCAAAGTCAATCAGACCACTTTGCCCAAGTTCAGCCTGGTCTTTAACATGCCATACCATAAACCTGCCCGGATATCTTTCAAAATAATCCAGTGGGTCAGCTCCCCCCCGATAAAACCAATAGATGTCAGGTTGAAAGAAAACATAATCGGGGTTTGTGTTTTCAATCATATGCTCCAGTATGACAACTCCGTCAAGGGTTTCAAATTCCACTGCATGGTTGTGAAATCCGAAATATATACCAGCATCTCCGGCCATTTTTCCTACTTCGTTAAACATCTCAATATACCGGTTAAGAACATCCATGTCTCGTGCTGCGGCACCACCCATTGCAGCTTGAGCCATGTATTTCACACCTGCTCTCCTGTGTGCATCAATTGTTTGTTCCCACCATTGCATGATCGCGTCATCTTCCATATTTTCTATTGCCAGCATAACGTGTGACCCCAGGAAGTCCATACCTTTTTGCTCAACCAGTTGCCTGAACTCTTCCGGTTCCATCCCATAAAATTTTCCATTGCTGTATCCGGCTGCTTCAATGAATTTATATCCCATTTCGCCCAATTGCTCGAGCGTACCGGCAGGATCCTGATTCATATTATCTCTTACAGACCATAGTTGGAGACCTATATATTTCTCCTCTCTAGGGGCTGCGCATGACACAGAGCCCATCATTAATAAAATAATGATCATAGTTTTCCAAAACTTAAAAATTCCACAAAATCCTTTAAATGCTCTCATAACATTAACTAAATTTTCGATGAATAAATAATAGTGATGTTTCTTATCAGAAGACAGGAAACAACAATCATAGCGAGCTATAAAAATACGTGTTTATTTCTTATTTACCTACACCGTATGTGCTTTTTGTTATTCCTTATGTATAAAAAAGTAATAAAAAAAAACACCTTTTGCATAAAACTTTCAAAAGGTGTAAAACTCCAAAGGTTTAAAGAAAAAAGAAACTATTATACTCTTCTTTTTATTTTATCATTTTCATTGATACCCTCTTTGATTTCAATATTGATACCATCGGAAATACCTGTTTTCACCTTTCGTCTTTCAAAAA
>REDJ01000184.1 GCA_007693555.1 Bacteroidota bacterium | reverse complement strand
GCTTTTTCTTTAATGGCTTTGGCCGCCGTTATCATTTCGGTGTATTCTTCATCGGAACTGCAGAATACAATGATCTCTGCTTTCGACTCCAGTGCTTTTTCAATGCCATCCTCAATATTTTTGATGGCCGGAGCTTCCTGAATCTGATATCCGGCACAACCGAAGAAATTGGTGGCAAATGTGGCTCTGGCTTTTCGCATGGCCAGATTTCCGTAAGTAAAGAGATACACTTTAGGAATTGAGAAACCTTTGGTCTCATGGTTTTCGACCGACATACGCAGGGCTTCAAAAACCTGCACACCCCGGTAGGGACGAAGTCCGCCCAGATCACTGAGTTTGGCTGTAGGTTCAATTTTATTGAGCATTCTTTCCTGCAGGTTGGGATATTGATTTACACCAACAAAAACCTGTTTGCGCATGGCAATTTCCATATCACGCTTCTGACAGGTTTTTTCGATTTCTTCTTTTATAAAGCCTGATTCCACGGCTTTTACAAAACCACCGGCTTCTTCCATTTGTACAAAAAGTTTCCAGGTAGCATCGGCAATGGCATCAGTAATACTCTCAATATAATATGAACCTGCTGCAGCATCTGCGACTTTACTTAACCATGCTTCATTTTTCAGAACAATTTGCTGATTGCGTGCTATCCGGCCCGAGAACTCATCAGGCTTTTTGAAGGTAGAATCGAAGGGTTGAACCGTCATGCTGTCAATTCCACCAATAGCAGCTGCCATAACTTCGGTGGTGGTACGCAGCATATTAACATGGGAATCGTAAATGCTTTTGTTCCAACCCGAGGTAACAGCATGAATGTTCATTTTCATGCTTTCAGCCGAGTTGGGTTTGTATTGCTCAACAATTTTTGCCCAAAGCATTTTTACGGCCCTGAGTTTACCAATCTCAAGAAAATAGTTTGACCCAACGGCAAAAGTAAACTGTATGCGGGGTGCAATTTCATCTGCCGTGAACCCCTTTTCAGTAAGCGCAGCCATGTATTCATTGGCCTGTGACAGAGAAAAAGCCAGTTCCTGAACTATGTTGGCACCGGCATTGTGGTAGTGCTGCCCGTTTATATTTATGAGTTTGAACTCAGGTGTTTTTTCAATTGCCAGCTTCATCAAATCAGCAGCTTCATCAAAGTTATCCCGGGCAGATTGATAAAACTTCCCGTAAAGCAGAAAATATCCCAGGGGATCAAAATTTAATGAGCCTTTTACTTTTGCAGGTGTAAAATCTGAACGACTTTTTAACATCTCAATAAAGAGGCGATAAAGTGCAAGATAGTTTTTGGCATGAAGAAAGTTTACAGGGACTTCAGAAATGTCAACTCCCTCAAGCAATTGCTTTAAGCCGATTTCATCAGTGATTTCACGGGCATTGAAACCGATTGCCTGGACCCCTTTTTTCAATGCTTTCAATGCTTTTTTATTTGCATCAACGGGATTCTCATCTTCAAAATCTTCACGGATTATCCAGTCGTTACCTTTTGTCCGTTTGCCTCGTACATAAGGATATTCATTGGGAAGTGTTTTTACGTGCCTGATACTTTCAAGGTCTTCACTTCGATAGTATGGGCGAATTCTTAAACCTTCCGGGGTTTGCCATATAAGGCGTTTTTCATAGTTGGCTCCCTTGAGGTCTTCAAGTATTTTTTCTTCCCATTCATTTGTTGTAATCGGAGGAAATTCACTGAATAACCCGGCTTTTTTATTTTGATCCATTGGAAAATTATTTTATTAATTTGCTGGCAATAATACTTATCCCACCGGAGTGGGAAGGGAAATTTGCATGAATAAAGCGCGTAATTTCAAAAAAGACCAATAGAGCAAGTTGAATTGAAATATGCATTGGTAAAATGAAATGCACCTTAAACCCGGCAAAATTACAATAAAAATACAAGTTGAAACAACCCTTTTTAATAAGATTAAACAATGGTTTCTGGTTAACCATATAGTTGCCTCATAGGGTTTTTTATCAAAATTTGTGAAAAAATCCTACATTTATGGATTCATAATCAGAATAAATATGAAAACTTGCGGGTTTTTTAAACCTGCAGGATTATATATCAGCAATTTAGAAGCATAAAATACAGATCAGAAAAGCAATACAAATGAGTGCAAATCAGGATAATCTCCGCCGGAAAGCAGGTGAGTTGCTTAAACTCCGAAAAAAAGATTCTCCAACTGAAGACCATGAGGATTTTGAAAAGCTGCTGGAAGAGTACAATATCAATAAAATTGAACTTGAGCTTCAACAGGAGGAATTGATCAAGTCTAATCAATTGCTTGAGTCGCAAAATGAAAAGCTTGATGATTTTTTTGAATATGCCCCTATCCCTTATCTGATTATAAACCAAGAAGGTAAAATAGAACACCTTAACCAAAATGCCTGCCAGTTACTTTTGCAGAGTCGACAGGCTTTGCTGGGCCAATCCTTTACTCAATTTATCGATCCTGATTCACAAGATCGGTTTTATCTGCATTGGCAGAAATTATTTGATACAAAACAACCCCAATCTGTAGAAGTAAGAATCAGAGTAAAGGAAACCAAAAAAAACTTTTTTTTACTCAACAGCTCCTTGTACCAGGAATCTGGAAGCAATGAGTGGTTTGCCCGGATTTCCGCTACCGATATTTCAGCAGTAAAAGAAGCTGATTTGCTTCGCGATAGTGAAAGAAGATATCGTCTGTTGTTTAAAAATATGGTCAACGGTCTTGTTGTATTTAAGCCTGTATTTAAGAATAATGTGTTAGATGATTTTCACTTTTTCAGAGCCAATGCTGCATTTGAAAAAATGACAGGCCTGAAAGCCATTGAAATGGAAGGCTCTCCCTTTATCCATATTTTTCCCGATAAAGGCAAGGAAATACTACCTATGCTATATAATACAGTTTTGCATAATAAAAATCAGAAAATACAGAATTTTTCTCTCATTCACGATACAATTGTCAATTTGTATTCTTTTATTCCTGAAGAAGACTATGTAGCCATGATTATTGAAGATGTTACAAGTCAAAAGAGAGCAGAATCAGAGCGGCAAAAAAGCGAGGAAATGCTGAAAACCATTTTTAAGATATTGCCGGTGGGAGTAACTGTTACTGATGAATCAGGCGACATTATTGATTGCAATGAAGCATCGGAGGGGTTGTTGGGAATCAAAAAAGAGGAACACATAATTCGAAACTTTGCAGGGAAAGAATGGAGGATTATTCGCCCGGATCTTACACCTATGCCTCCTGAGGAATTTGCCAGCGTAAGAGCTTTGAAAGAAAACCGTATTGTTGAGAATGTAGAAATGGGTATTGTAAAGGATAAAGGACAAGTAACATGGATAAATGTTAGTGCTGCACCCATTCCCCTGCCTGATTTGGGTGTGGCTATAGTATATTCTGATATAACCGAACGGGTACTTGCTCAGGAAGAAACGGAGGCAAAATTTAAGAATGTAGTTCAAAATTCAACCGACGCCATTATTATTGTAAACCCTCATGGATTAATTATAGAATGGAATAAAGGCTGTGAACTAATATTTGGTGTCAACAGAAATAATGTACTGAATAGAAAAATATGGACTTTCCTTTCTGAGGTTCTCGCCCCTGGAACTCCCATAAGCAATTACAATATGTTTTTAAAAGAAAAAATTGAAAATGCTTTAAAGCACGGGGAAAGTCCATGGTTTCAGCAGATTCACGAAACAGAAATTATAGATGCAAAAGGAAACAGGAAAACCATTCAAAGTGTTGCATTCCCGGTAAAATCAGCTCATGGCTACATCATAGGAATAGTTTCAAGGGATATTTCCGAGTCGAAAGAAGCGGAAAAGATGTTGAAAATTGCCAAGGAAAAGGCTGAAGAAGCGAGCAGCGCTAAAAGTACATTCCTTGCAAATATAAGCCATGAAATACGAACCCCCTTGAATGCTATTATGGGTTTTACAGAAATACTTAAAGAGTTTCAGGTAGATAATGCCAGATTTAAGGATCATTTGTCTGGTATTGAAAAAAGCAGTAAAGCCCTAATGAGCCTTATCAATGATATCCTTGACCTTTCAAGACTTGAAGCAGGCAAGATGGAAATTATACATATAGACCTGAATATCAGGAATTTAATAGAAGATGTAAGACAGATTTTCTTCCTGAAAGCTGAAAGCAAAGGCATAAACCTGGTAACAAAAGTAGAGAAAGATGTACCGGTGGTCATTAAAATGGATGAGGTCAGGTTGAGGCAGGTTTTGTTTAACCTTTTAGGTAATGCTGTAAAATTTACGACCAAAGGAACAATTACTATTGAGGTTGGTATTGAAAATGAAGTTACTAAATCAAGTGTTGTGGATTTGGTAATTAAAGTTTCCGATACCGGAATAGGAATTGAAGAAGAGGATATGGAAAAGATTTTTGATCCTTTTTATCAGAAAGCCCCATTGAAAATTATGCGACAGGAGGGAACCGGGTTAGGTTTGTCCATATCCAGGCGGTTTGTGCAAATGCTAAAGGGAGAAATTTCTGTCAGTTCCACTCCCGGAGAAGGGACTACCTTCAAGGTAAGTTTGGCAGATGTTAAAGTTTTGGAATGGGATTCTGATAAAGTTAAACATAGTACTACTGAAAAATCCAAAAAGAAAAAAACTGAAACTATCCAGGATGTTTCAGGTTCGAAAGATGTTTCTGTTTTGGCTGAACAAATAAGAAAAGAAATTATAAAAAAGACCGGTTCTGAGGAAAAGGCCAAAGAATTTATGTCCAAAAAAATTTGGACAGAATACGATAAAGTTGCCGATATTCTGGGTTTTGAAGAAGTGATCAGGTTCGCAGGCTTTTTAGATCAACTGGCCAAAAGGTATAAACTTAAATATCTGGAAAGATTTTCAGAAATTCTGATGACTGAGGCGGGAGCATTTAATGTTATTGAAATCAACCGAATGCTTACTTCACTGGAAAAACTCAGAAGTTGAATTTATTCCCAAAAGAAAAACAATGGAAAAGGAAAGCCTGGTTAAACTTAAAGAATTTAAAGTACTTATCGTAGATGATGTTCCCGAAAACATACAGGTACTTGCGCATCTTTTAAATGAAAGGGGTCTGAAGGTAAGCTATGCCGATAGCGGCATTAAAGCCCTGAAAGCCATAAAGAATAACCTTCCTGATTTGATACTTCTGGATGTTTCCATGCCTGAAATGGACGGCTTTGAAGTATGTGAAAAACTGAAAGCAGATAAATTGACAGCCGATATACCTGTAATTTTCCTCACTGCGAAAGTTGACCAGCAGGATGTGATTAACGGACTTGAAAAAGGGGCGGTTGACTATGTAACCAAACCTTTCAATGCCAAAGAACTTACCAGCAGGATTTTCACCCATTTAGAGCTTAAATATACGCGGGATCTTATTGAAAAACAAAACGAAGAGTTGTATAGGCTCAATGAAATAAAAAATCAGCTATTCTCGGTGATATCGCATGACATGAAAAACCTTTTTAATAACATTCTCTTTGGTACAGAGTCAATGGAAAAAGAGGTGGAACATTTCAGCAAGGAAGAAGTAGTTCAAGTAGCAGGCCTGGTAAATGACTCCGCAAAACGTGCATATGATCTGCTGCAAAATTTACTTGACTGGTCACGTTCACAAATGAATAATATTGTCATTAAGCCTGTTGGTGTTGAGGTTTTGTTGGTTGTAAACCAGGCAGTTCGCCTGTTTCGACCCTCAGCAGCAAAGAAAAAAATCAAGATGGAGGTAAGTAGTTTTGGAAATACCTTTTGTGCCCTGGCTGATATGGACATGGTAAAGGCGATTATAAGAAATCTGATTTCAAATGCGATCAAATATTCTTTTGCTGAAGGAACCATCCATCTCCGGGTAAAAGAGAATCCTGATGGTATAGAGGTAAGAGTAAAGGATGAAGGTGTGGGGATGTCTGAGGCACAAATTGAAAAACTGCAAAAATATTCCCAATCCTTAGGTTCAACACCCGGCACACATAATGAAAGGGGAAGCGGTTTGGGAATTTTGCTTATCAGGGATTTCGTTGAAAAAAACAAGGGAAATTTCGGCTTCAATAGCAAACCGGGAAAGGGGAGTACCTTTTGGTTCACATTACCTAAGGCAGAAAACACCAACTAGAAGAATCAAAGACAATCAAACCCAATTCGTCATTTTTCACCTGAAATAATTCCCTCACATTTACTAATTTCGCAATTCGAAAAAAGCCTTAATAATTTTAATAATGGAATACGACTTCAGAAGCATTGAAAAAAAGTGGCAGGAATACTGGCGAGAGAATAAAACTTACAAAACCTACATTGATCATAACCGCCCCAAATATTATGTGTTGGATATGTTTCCTTATCCGTCCGGTGCAGGGCTACATGTAGGGCATCCGCTGGGTTATATAGCTTCTGATATTTATTCGCGCTACAAAAAGCAAAAGGGGTTTAATGTATTGCATCCCATGGGATATGACGCCTATGGATTGCCGGCCGAGCAGTATGCCATTCAAACGGGTCAGCATCCGGCCATTACCACCGAAAGAAATATCCAGCGATACCGTGAGCAGCTTGATAAAATTGGTTTTTCATATGACTGGGAACGGGAAGTGCGCACATGCGACCCGGGTTATTACAAATGGACACAATGGACTTTCATCCAGCTTTTCGAACATTATTTTGACAAGACTGAAAATAAGGCCAAGCCCATAAAAGAACTGGTGAAACGGTTTGAAAGAAGCGGAAACCTGGGCATTGAAGCAGCCAGCGATCCCCACAGCGAATTTACCGCTGTAGCATGGCTGAAGATGAGTGAAAAAGAAAAAAAGGATGTTCTGATGAAGTATCGCCTGGCTTACCTTTCTGATACCATGGTAAACTGGTGCCCGAAGTTGGGTACTGTACTTGCCAATGATGAAGTAAAAGAAGGTTTTTCGGTAAGAGGAGGACATCCTGTAGAAAGAAAAACCATGAAACAATGGTCGCTGCGCATAACTGCCTACTCCGATCGTTTGCTTGAAGGTTTGGATACCATTGACTGGAGTGAATCTCTAAAAGAAATTCAGAAAAACTGGATTGGCCGTTCAGAGGGAGCCACCATCTTTTTCCCCGTTAAGGGGCACGACATTGCACTGGAAGTTTTTACCACCCGCCCCGATACGATATTTGGTTCTACCTTTATGGTAATTGCTCCGGAACATGAATGGGTTGAAAAAATTACTACTCCCGAATTTAAAAATGAGGTGAAGGCATACGTGAAAAAGGCAAGCGCTCGCTCTGAAAGAGAGCGGCTTGCCGAGGTCAAAACCATCAGTGGTCAGTTTACCGGGGCTTACTGCCAACACCCTTTCAGTGGTGAATCTATTCCCATTTACATTGCCGATTATGTGCTTGCAGGTTATGGAACCGGAGCCATCATGGCTGTGCCGGCACACGACAGCCGCGACTATGCCTTTGCCAAACATTTTGCCCTGCCCATTGTAGAAGTGGTTACCGGTGGAAATATTGAAGAAGAATCCTACGATGCCAAAGAAGGCACTCTCATCAACAGCGATTTTATCAATGGAATGGATGTTCCCACGGCTATCCGGACGGTAAATCAGCGACTGGAAGCAAAAGGTATCGGGAAGATGAGAATCAATTACCGACTTCGCGATGCCATTTTCAGCCGTCAGCGATACTGGGGAGAACCCTTCCCTGTTTATTACAAAGATGGAATTCCTTATGTGATGGATGAAAGTAAATTGCCACTGGAACTTCCGGAAGTAGACAAATATCTTCCCACAGAAACCGGCGAACCACCCCTGGCACGTGCCCGGAACTGGCAAACCGAAGAAGGCTTTCCCATCGAAACCAATACCATGCCCGGATTTGCAGGGTCAAGTGCATACTACCTCCGGTATATGGATCCTGAAAATGACCGTGCGCTGGTATCGCACGAAGCGGTAAATTACTGGCAGGATGTAGATCTCTATATCGGAGGTTCAGAACACGCTACAGGCCACCTGATCTATGCCCGCTTCTGGAATAAATTCCTTTATGATATAGGTGTGAGTGTGAAAGAAGAGCCGTTTAAAAAACTCATCAACCAGGGAATGATTCAGGGTCGTTCAAATTTTGTATATCGTGTTAAAGGCTCCAATAAATTTGTATCATACAACCTGCGCAAGGAATATGATACGATGCCTATTCATGTGGATGTGAACATTGTAAGCCACGATGTGCTTGATATTGAAGCCTTTAAAAACTGGAACCCCGAATTTAAAAATGCGGAATTCATTTTGGAAGACGGCAAATACATTTGTGGGTGGGAAGTTGAAAAAATGTCAAAATCATTGCATAATGTTGTAAACCCCGATGAGTTGATTGAGAAATACGGTGCCGATACCCTTCGCTTGTATGAAATGTTCCTGGGGCC
>REDJ01000066.1 GCA_007693555.1 Bacteroidota bacterium | reverse complement strand
AAAACCATCGGTCAGTTTTACAATGAAAGGGGATTTATTGAATGCTTTGCTGAGAACATTGGGGAAAAAAATCCACAGGACTTCGACCATGTTATCTTTAGCTATCATGGTTTGCCGTTGCGTCATGTAAATGCTACCCACCAGGGAAAAGACTGCAGCCATTTTAACTGCACCACTGAAATAAATGAACATAATAAATTCTGTTATCAGGCTGCGTGTTATGCTACCACACGCCTGCTGGCCCAAAAACTGAATTTAAGCGCAGAGGATTATACCGTTTGTTTTCAGTCGAGATTTTCACAAAGCTGGTTATCGCCATTTGCCGATGAGGTAATAAAAGAGAAGGCAAAGCAAGGAGTAAAAAAAATGCTTGTGGTGAGCCCGTCGTTTGTTACAGATTGCCTTGAAACCATTGTGGAGATTGGCGTTGAGTACAAAGATCTGTTCCTGAAAAATGGCGGAGAAGAGTTTCAATGGGTGCCATCATTGAACGATAATGACAACTGGGCAGAATTTCTTGCGGAATTGGTAGTTAAGGAATAATATTTGTACAGTTAACGTTAATCAAACAAAGGTTCTGAGTTGTTATATTACTAATATTTTTCAATAGGTTAAATTACAATACACCATACAAAATTCAACCATGAGAATCCCCAAAAAAAGCATTATAAATACAGGTTTTAAAATGCAAAACTCCTTTCTGCCGGTAATAGCAGGATTGCTACTGGCTGTCGCATCATGCAGTCCCACAGGATTATCCATGTTAACCAGGCAGAGTTACCATGTAGATGACAAATCCTGGCAGGAGGATACACTGAAGGGTTATGTATTTATTCCCAACAGCAGGGTTCTGGTAAGAACCAGGCATGATGAGGACAGCATATTTATTGAGGTCAGAACCCGCGACAGTCTGAGTATGAGAAGCATGCTTACCAACGGACTTTCCATATGGATAGACCCCCAGGCAAAACAAAATGAAAATTACGGAGTAAATATTCCTGCCGCAAGGGCCGAAATGATGCGCAGACAGGAAGAAACTTTTCAAAGAATTCGTGAAGAAGGAGATACACTACAAAGATTTAGTTTTGATTATGCATCATGGACAAAATCGGTAAGTGAAAAAAGATTTGTTATTACCGACAAACGGGGAACACGCTTTGATGAATCGGATCAGGTGCAGATATTATATACGGCCGAAGGAGGCCTGGTATATACTGTTCGCTTTGGTTTTTCACAAGCCGGAATCGACAAGGAGAAGGCTGAAAAATTCAGTGTGGGAGTGGTTTCCGAAAGACACCAGGCACAAATGCCCGCCACCGGTCAGAGTCAGATGAGAGGGCCAACTGACAGGTATGGCAGAGCGCGACAGCAACCTCCCACAAGAGAGCAAAGACCCGAAAGACTTGGACTTATTTCCGTGAAAGGCTGGATTGTTTTTACACTTACGGATGACAAACCTGCTTCTTAGAGCAGGAATGCAATTTTAAGCCACGCTCCGACCCCGAAAGATTAAGAATATTATCTGCCCCCAAGTTGGTATATCAGGCTTACTCCCGCCATTCCGATTTTCAGATCGAAACTGGTTACATTATACATCGGGTACTTCAAATAGGGCTCGATGATCATATTGTAATTTTCGCGTTTTACAACATAGCCGGCAGAAAGATTAAGAAACCGGGCCAGGTCAAAACGGCGGAAGGCATCGAAGGAGCCGGATGTTGACACGCTTGAAAAATTTCTCTGGATAGTAGTCTGACCGGAAAAATCTTCTGAAATAACATCTGCAAGCATCTCTGCATTTTTACTGTATGATTGCTGAAGGTATAGAAACGATGAAACGCCGGCTGAAACATAAAACTGCTTTCTGTTATCATTCAATATCTGCATTCTCAGATTCAAGGGGAAATCCACCGCCATAAATTCATAATCAACATATCCGGTTTCATCAATTACCATCAGATCATCAGAACCATAATAATTGGGCAGAGCCTCCATGGCAACGCCAAACATTGAGTTATCATCAAAACCGAACTGATTGTAAACCAGGATACCTCCTGTATTAATGCTCAGGTTTTCAAAAACCGGGAAATCACCTGTTACCCCTGCTGAAAAGCCTATTCCTTCGGCAATCTCACCAGTGGTGTATGTCACCATGGGGCCAGCCAGAAACTGTATGGAAGAACCTCTGCTGCGTTGCACAGGAATAATATCGGGATAACGAATGTCAGATGAAAGGCCGTTGACAGCAATCTTTTCCTGCACAGATTTTTCATGGTCAACGGTAAAAACATCAGCAAGTTCTGCTTCGGGCTCCGGAGTTTCTTTTTCGGCTTCGGCAATCAAAACCGGGACAGGTTTTTCATCTAAGACTTCTTCTTTATCAGCAATTTCGAGAGCTGTTGGGGTATAGTGTTTTTTTTCAGGAGCTTTATATTCAATTGTAAGAATATCCTTTTCCCTGTCAGCCGGTATTTCGGCAAGCTGGGTATCAAGCAGGTCGGTTACTGCCTCTTCTGCAGGCAATTCAGCATCATGAAGAACAGATTCATCAATAGGAGTCGTTTCCCGGATTTCCGGTGTGGCTGTTGCCATTTTGGTTTCATCATCTCCGGGTCTGAGTATAAACCAAACCGTAGCAGATACTACCATCAGCAAAATGATGGCAGCTGCAGCCTTTACTTTATAAGGAAACAAGGCAATGATGCGGGGCCCTGATTTTTTGCCCAGCTTCTGCTGCATGGCTAACCATGCTTTTTCATCAACGGGTTCCCGGTAATCATCAAAAACCTCCCCTGGGTTCTCCACATACCCGGCCACCACCCGTACCCCTTATCACGGAAGGTTTTTATTTCCCAGTCAACAATCACTCCTTTGCTTCTGTCAAAAAGGTTATATGCAATGGGGAGCCTTGCGTCTGCGGGCAATGGCAACACTTCAGGAAAAGCATTTTCGATACGCCCGATTTCTAAAGGATTCAACAAATCAGAAATATCAAGAGCAATCAAATCAATATAACTATCAGCAAAAAGGATATCACCGCGTATGGCTATATCCACATTACCCGTAATTTCATAAAAAACAAGTTTTACGGGATTGGAGGGATTTGCGTTGTCAATTACATGTATACCTTCGTTAACCTCGTTAATAAAGATGTAATTGTCTTTGAAATAAATTTTACCGGATTGTTTGATATTTCTGGCCGGTGAAGATTTGGGAGGTTGCCGGAATTCATCAAAACTCATATAAACGGGCACCATTGCCTCGTATTTATAGGTGTCATTATCCTTGTTGCAGGACATTACAAAAAGCAATGTCACGATTGCAACCCATTTTAAATAGAATATTTTTTTCATAGTTAAAGGTTAAGGTTTACTCCCTATACTGAAAAAATATGCCCGATGCTGCATGAAATGAATAATTTTTCATTTGTTTTATCAAACAATCACAAAACTTTCATTGTTACGTGCCTGTATCAATTCTATTATATCATACAATGAAAAATATATTTTCCTCAACACCCTCAAATTTTCAGACCCATCTGTCACTTTTGATCCTTCGGGTGGGTTCAGGTATTCTCATGCTCACCCATGGCTGGCCAAAGCTTACAAGGCTTGTTGAAGGCGGAGAGATTACTTTTCCCGATCCACTGGGAATCGGCTCATTTGCCTCACTTTTATTTGCAATGTTAACCGAAGTGGTGGGATCAATTTTGATTATGCTGGGTCTGGCAACCCGTTTTGCAGCCATATCTCTTATTTTCACAATGATTGTGGCAGTATTTATCCATCATGCTGACGATCCTTTTGCAAGAAAAGAACTGGGCTTGATGTATCTTTTGATCTATATTGTAATATTGATCATGGGAAGTGGTAAGTATGCCATTGACAGATTTATCAGAAAATAAATCATTGCAGTAACGAACTTTTACTCCTCAGTGAGATTTTCCAGTCTGTAATTTATTTCCTGAAGTGCATCACTGATATTTTTTTCAGGAAGGATGATGTTAAAGTCTTTCCAGAAATCAGCATCATAGTAAAACTTCTGATCCATAAAAACACTTCGGGTATTCAATGTTTCTCTTCTTCTGAAACGACCGGTTTCAAGGGTATCTATATTCACTACGGCCATCTCAAAAAACACATTGTAGTTTTTTCCAAAAAGCCTGTTTCTGGGTCGTATCCGGATATCAATATCTCCACGTGCGTGTTTAAGATAATATTTGCCTTCCCATTTGCGATACTGAACAACATATTTCATGTTTTGAATCCGGGTAATATGATCGGGACTTCTTCTGGGTATGAACCTGCGTTCATGTTTTCTAAGATAGGATGGATGTATTTCAAACTCAGCACGTAAAACTGCGAAAGTCTCCCTGTCGATATATATAGTTCCCCTGTACAAAGGTTCTCTTACATACTCAGCTTCCTGAAATTCGATGGCAAAAGCACTACCCGACTCAAATGCCACAATATATGCCCCTGTATATTTGTAACTGCTAAAGAACTCAGGTTGTAAAAATTCAGGTAGTGTTTTCATAACATCCAGCTCCAGGGCACTTCTAACCCCGGCTTTCAATTTTAGCATAAGAGTGTCCTCCAGGTCAAGATTGGTAATATTACGTGATTTGAGAAGCATTACCTGGTCATCTGCCTGGCTGTTATAGGAAGTTTTAAATATCCTGAAAACTGCCTCAGAATAATTTAAAATCATATCATCTTTGAAAGCTCCTTCCCTGTAGAAGCTTGTATGGTGGCTTGCCTGTGAGGGATACAGGTCATTTCTTGCATTGAGCGCCCTGTTTAGTATTTCATAAGGGTTGTACCAGGTAACAACGACCTCCTGTAGTGAAACCACATCCACATCAAGATAAATCTCATGAAATCCTTCAATCAATAAAGAAATCGGGATAACCCTTGATTTATAACCTACATAGGAAATTTGCAAAGAATCCGAATCATTAAAATCATTTATTCTGATTTTAAAATTTCCGTCCTGGTTTGAGGTAACACCCACCGATCTGCCTTTCAAAAATATGGAGGCAAATGGAAGTGAATTACCTGTTTCTCCATCCAATATTCTTCCCTGCACCTGGAATGTTCTGGTTGTATATTCTTCATCGGAACTAATGGCAAGTGTATCAGGCTTATCAGCCCGGGGTAAATAAATGATTATATATTTATCAAGCAACCGAAATTGAAGCAAATCATTGTTCAGCACATTTGATAAAAGTTCATCCAGTGGGTATCTTCCCCTTCTTATTCTTACTTTTCTGTCGCTGTCAATTATCTGGCTGTCATAGATAAAGAAATATCCGGTTTGGCGGCTTACCTGGTTAAGAATATTAAAAACCGAATTATTCTGACCTGCCAGGGTAACTTCAACATCGGGCAATGAATCAACCGGATGCTCCCCACCAACTGCCATCTGAACTGTCATGGTACATATTGCCAGGCAGATACAAATTCTGACCTTGATATATTTCAGTGAAAAAATCAATTTTACTTCCTGAATAATATTTCGTTTTGACCGGATATTTCAAATTGTATGTTTAAAGATACGGCAATAAGCTCACCTAATATTTCAGGTGAGGTATTATAGAAAGTTACTGTAAGTCTGCGATGGTTTAATTCAGGATCTTCAACCCTCATGTTTATCTGAAAATTCTGATTGAGAACTGCCAGTATATTTTCCAGTTTTTCATCTTTAAACTGCATATGATTTTTTCGCCAGGCAGTATTGTATAAGCCTGCCACATATGATTTTTCTATGAAATTATCCCGCACGATAAGGAGCTCTCCCTGGCTGAGATGAATTTTTTCGCCCGGCCTTGCATTGAGTTGCACCTGCACACTACCTGTTTCAACGAAAACCTCCAGACCATTATTTCCCATAGTTTTCACATTGAATGAAGTCCCCAGTACTTCAATCTGAGCCATTGAAGTTTCCACGAAAAAGGGTTTATCGGGCAAATGTGATACATCAAAGAATGCTTCCCCGGTAAGTTCTACTTTTCTTATCCGGTTATCAAACTGAGCCGGGAAAGTAAAACGGGTATTGCCTGCCATATAAATTACAGAACCATCCATGAGTTTTTGCACCAATGTAATCTCCTCATCTTCTGTGGAAAGTGAGAGCAATTGGGCTTCTTCAGTTTTTCCGCTGATAAACCACAGGGTGATACCAAGTGTAAGGATGATGAGAACGGAAGCTGCAACTTTAAGCCAAACCGGCAAAGAACGCCGGGTATTTGTTTCCTTAACAGGCAATTCCTTCTCTCCGATTCTTTCATTTAGCCTGTTCCATGCAGTATCCGTATCAAAAGTTGCTTTGGGGTTACTATCAGGTGCATTTATATTTTCCATTCTTTGCCAGAAATTTTCAAGGGAGTCGAATTCGGCTTTCAATTCTTTTTGTTGTAAAAGCTTTTTCTTGAAATTTTGCCTCTCGTTTGCATTCATTTCGCTGGAAAGATACCGGGCAAAATCTTGAAAATCGGTTTTATTTATGCTTGGGTTTGACATTTTTTTAATGATTAACGGGTATTGTTTTTCTGGTTAACTACCGGGTAACCCTGGTATTCTGTAAGTTTATTTCTGAATGCTTTCAATGCTTTTCCCATATCAGCTTCAACGGTTTTTACCGAAACTGAAAGCTTTTGGGCAATTACTTTGTATGTCAATTCTTCAAATCTGTTCATTCTGAATATCATGCTGCATCTTTCAGGTAAGCTTTGCAATACTTCTTCAATGATTGTCTGCAGTTCTTTCTCAGCATAATCAGGAAAATACGATTGCTGAGCATTATTGTGAGCCACAAAGGAAGCATGTTTTTGCTTCACCGATTCATGCCGCAGATATTTCAGGGCATTGTTGCGGATTGACTGGAAAAAGTAACTTTTCAGTGAAATCTTTATTTCCATTTGTTTACGGTTTTCCCAATACCTGTAAAAAAACTCCTGCACAATTTCCTCAGCAACGTCTTTATCCTCCACAATTTTTAAAGCAAACAGGCAAAGCGGTTCATAAAACTCCCTGAATATCTGCTCAAATGCAGTTATATCGTCGTTTTTAATTTTTACCTGTAATTTTCCGGTTACCATCTCCTGATATTCACTTTACTATTGAACCCGGACGATTTGCCATCGTCCGGGTGAGGCTTGATTTCTATTGAGATATTTTCAGGGCAATATACTCAATAATATTCAAACCATATGAAGAGGCAGGCAACTACTTACTTGTGCTGCGTATTTGCCGGTTTAGCTTTTCTATAGCTGACTCAATTGATTCCTCAGGTTCTATATAATTATATTCGCCCCAGTAGCCATCTTCAAAATATACAGGTACCATGTCTGACAGTATGTTTCTGCGGCTGAATGCCTCTCTGAGTGAAAATCTTTCAACATTTTCAGATGATCTTTCCGTAATTGCCATTTCAAACATAACATTATAGCGTGTCCTGAAAATTCTCCTGCGCCAGTCGGCAAAAAACTCAAGTTCACCGCGCAGATAATTCAAATGGTATTTTCCATCTATTTTTTTGTATGTTACCATGTAGCTTGTATTATTTACATTGAATCTCAGATTCCTGGGACTTCTCTGGAGAAAATTCCGGGTAGCTTTTTTCCGGTCAGACAAATCCATACTAAACTCTACCATGGAAATGGCAAGATCATCAGCGGAGATATAAAACCTGCCGTAAAACAAAGGAGATGGCAACACAACTGAAGGTTCAAACTCCACAATATAATGGGTTTTGTCTTCAATTTTTACAATATCTATAAACTCATATTTATAATAATCAATCATATCTGTTGATATGAGAATACCGGGATGTTTCATTACATCAAGCATAAGTGCTACTGTAGGCCCTCCCTGGAGCTTGAGAATAAGGGTATCTACATTTTTCACATCACCACTTTTCCTCCCTCTTACTATTCTTGCACGATCTCCTGTGGGCCTGGAAGTGTAGGGATTATGGTAGATGTCCACAATGGCTTCTGAGATGGAGATATAATCTCTTCTTTGTTTGACCGCTTCCCTGTAAAAACCGGTTAAACGATAAGGATCAACGGGATAATTATCCGGAACCCTGTTAAGTGCTCCTATTACCAGCTCTTTTGGATCAAGAGGTCTTACCAGGATTTCCTGCAGCATAATTGTATGCAACTGGAGCGAAAACTCACTGGTCTTTTCAGCATGCTCAGATATAGGATAAAGTGATGTATGATATCCCAGATGAGAAATTGCAAACTCTGATACATCCAGGTCTTTTTGAATTTTGAGGGTAAAGAAACCATTCAGGTTGGCAACAGTACCGATGTGGGTACCAGGAACAAATACACTTGCAAAGGATAGCGCCCGTCTGCTGCCTGCATCTCTTACTGTTCCGGTAATGGTATAATAGGTAGCTGCATCGGTTTGTGCGATGCCTTCATACGAAAGGGCAAATACAATAATTGCCGCTATGATTGTCCGGTAAAGTTTTAGTGTTTTCATTGTTATGTTTTTTTTTATGTGAAGATAAATCAAATTTTATTCTCTTTATTCCTTAGACCCCGGAGTGTATATTTAACCCTATGAATTTTAAAATTTATTTCGCGGTTGTCAGTTAAAGTGCTTTCACATTTACAAAGTCCTTTACTTCTCTTTGTTGCACTACTACTGGCAACCTGTGTTTAATTCAGACAACCAGTGTATTATGCAAAACAATAAATTTCGCCGGTATGCGGCTTTAGGGGTATTGGCTGATTTATCTTTCTACCATAATTTTAACATTACGCGCCTGATGCTAAAAAATAGCATTTACGGTTACATTATTGGTATAGTTGTCATTACAACATTTTACACCATACAGAAACGTGGTAACTTAGAATATCAGGCAATCAAATTCATGAAATTCCAGAAAATATCAAAGTTCTTATTCATTTAGAAAACTGAAAAACAAACACTTAATTAATACATCCGTTCATTCAATATATTTTTTATAATTCGATGTTTTTCCTGAAAATTTTGCTAATTTGGCGCTCTTGAAAGCTGAAATGAGAATAAAAAAAGTCTGATTTTCTAACCAAAAATCTTCTATCATGATGCAGGAAAAATTAGTTGATCAATTAGGCAATAGTATTCGAAAAAACTGGAATGTACCTGCCCTGGCCAATTACCAGGGAGAATGCATCAATTACGGTGAAGCGGCAGGCAGAATAGCCCGCTTACATTTAATTTTTGAAATATGCCAGGTAAGACAAGGTGAAAAAATTGCTCTTGTGGGTAAAAACTCTGTAAATTGGGGAATTACATATCTGGCAGCCATCACCTGGGGTGCGGTGATTGTGCCTGTGCTGCCCGATTTCAAACCCAACGATATTCATCACATTGTGAATCACTCCGACAGCCGGTTGTTGTTTGTTGCAGACAATATTTTTGAGAACCTCACAAGAGAACAAATGAAGGAAGTGGAATATATCTTTTCTTTATCTGATTTTTCACTCCTGTGTGATTGTAAATCTAAAAAAACCGGTAAAAAACTGGAGAAGCTTGATGAAGCATTTCACGAAAAATATCCGGAAGGTCTTTCAGCAGGAAATTTTCAACTGCCTGATGTTGGAAATGAGAACCTTGCTGTATTGAGCTACACTTCCGGTACCACAGGATTTACCAAAGGAGTAATGCTGACACATAATAATCTGGCAGCCAATGTAATTTATGCCAATAAAAACATGCCACTGGAGCCGGGCCACAAAATCGTTTCCTTTCTGCCCCTTGCACACGCCTATGGTTGTGCATTTGAATTTTTATGGCCTTTCAACCTGGGATGCCATATAACTTTTCTTACCAAAACTCCATCCCCGCAAATCATCCTGAAAGCCTTCTCGGAGATCAAACCCAGGTTGGTTCTTGCAGTTCCGCTGATTATGGAAAAGATTTACAAAAAACAACTGCTGCCTGTTATCAGTAAGCCTGCGGTGCAAATATTACTGAAAACGCCCGTGATAAGCAGTGTTATTCAAGCCAAGGTGAGAAAGAAGCTGATGGATGCTTTTGGTGGAAACTTTCATGAAGTGGTAATAGGTGGAGCCCCGCTCAGCAAGGAAGTAGAGGAATTTTTGAATAAAATAAAGTTTCCGTTTTCCATTGGTTATGGCATGACAGAATGTGGCCCGTTAATCAGTTATGCCAATTGGGATAAAACAAGGCTGGGTTCTGCAGGCAAAGTAGTAGACACGCTGGAGATAAAAATTGATTCGGAAGATCCCGGAAAAATAGCCGGAGAAATAATGGTAAAGGGAGAAAACGTAATGAAAGGCTATTACAAAAATCCCCAGGCTACAAAAGCTACCCTTGAACCTGACGGATGGATGCATACCGGCGACCTTGGATTAATTGATGAAGAGGGTTTTGTGTATATAAAAGGCCGGATAAAAAGTATGATACTGGGGGCATCCGGCAAAAATATCTATCCCGAGGAAATTGAAGCCCGTTTAAATAACCTTGATTTTGTGCAGGAATCCCTGGTGGTTGAAAAGAATGGCAGGCTGGTGGCACTCATATATCCTGATTACGAGGTGACGGATAATAAGGGTTTATCAGAAAAGGATTTGAAAGAGATATTTGAGAAACACCGGAAAAACCTTAACGAAACTCTGCCAACTCACATGAGTATAGCTTCTACCAGTATATTTGCCGAGGAATTCGAAAAAACACCTAAAAAAAGCATAAAACGGTTTTTGTATGATCAGGTAGAATAAAAGTCACTTAGGTTGTTTCTGAAGTCCGTTTATTTGATTTTCATCACTTTTACCCCGCACCCTTAAAGGGGAAAGTGCTGAAAATCCAGTTCCCTTTAGGGAAGGGTTAACCTGATTTATATATATAATCGCTTCGATTCAGACTTTTCGAACAATCTTCTCAGCTTTTGAAATACCTGTTTACATTCACCATGTCAGGTAGTGCCTCACCATGCAAAAGAAATGCAGCCATTTTTGCGGCCCAGTAAGGTGCAAAAAGAACACCCTTTGAACCCAGACCGTTAAAAATATTCAACCGGAGCATTTCCGGATGAGCTCCCAAAAGAGGTTTTCGGTCTTTTACAGAAGGTCGTATGCCTGCCCAATGAGATCGTACACTTACAGGAGTATCCAAAAAATATTGTAGCTTTTGCAGCAATTGTTGCTTGCCGGCAGGTGAAGGATTATTGTCAATATTGTTTCTATCGTAAGTTGCTCCAACCCTGAATGTTTTTTTTCCGAGTGGCAACACAAAAACTTCACTTCTCAGGATATATTCATCAGAAATTCCGGATGCTTCAATATCAATAATCTCACCCTTGTTGAGAGAAAATCCGGCGTTTTTAAACCATGGATTTTTAATTGCTGATGCACCTTCGCAAAAAATTATTTTTTCAGCCCTGATGCTGGAATTTATAACCACCCCATCCTTTTCGAATTCAATCATGCTGTAATCAAGTTTCTCCTGAATGAGAAGATTATTTTCCAGAAACCACTCCCCCATAAGTGCTGTGAGCATCTTTATATCAACCCACCCCGAAGGTTCTATTACAGCTCCGCCAAATTCAGGCTTGATACCAGGAAGGTTTAATGATTCTTTAAGGTCGGTGATAAACGTACCTGCAGCAGAATCCTTTGCCTGCTGCCACTTTGGTATGTCATCTTTGGGAAAGAGCTTTAAAGAAGGAACAAGATGGAAAAACCTGCTTCCTGTGAGATTTTCAAAAAAGCCATAGGTATTTTTTAAAGCAGGTAAGTAATCATCTATCATTTCTGCTTTCTTCAATGTGCGGAATACTATGGGAATAAATGCACCACCCGCCACCTGCGAAGCAGCTTCAGGTGAAGGATTATCCAGCACCAGGAAATCTGCATTTTGTTTCCACAGCTCTGTTGCCAGCAATGTGCCTGCCAGCCCCTGCCCTATTATCAGAAATTTTGTTTTTCTCAAAACTTTTGGATGATTAAAAGATTTATTGTTGTGTTTTAAAGTTAACACTAATTCAATAAAGAATTTAGGTTTCGATAATTCCTCGCTTTATGAAATAAAAACTGTATTGAAACCAAATAAAAAAGCCATCATTTCTGATGGCCTTTTTTATTTAATGTAAAATTAAAAGCAAGAATTTAGTTTGTTTCCACATAACCTTGCTCCTTGCTCAGGGTTTGTGCAACCACAGTAAGCAGTACACCGTAAATTACCTTTGATGAAACATCAGCAATGGTATAGGTTATTTGACGGCCAACCACACCAATTTCACTGAAGAATGCACCTTCCAATCCTGCCAGGTGAGGCATCAGGTAAGCACCCGGATAAAGCATCCATGATACAAGGAAAAGAACCCATATTGTATTGAGAGTTTTTTGAGCCTTTGCAGGAATTCCTTGCTTACCTTCACTGATTACTTTTCTCATCAGGTAAAGAATGTGGATGAAGAATGCAGTTGATATTGCACCCCATGCGAAGAATGCAGTAATGTTGGTTACTTCATAATACTGACCAATGTATCCTGTAATGATCATGGCAGCACCTGAAAACCAAAACTGATTTCTTATGCTTGAGAACTTTGATGTAGTAAGGGTTACAACAAATAAAATCTGGAAGAGCAACATGGGTACATCAATCAACCAGTTTAAGTATCTATAACCATTGTTAAACAGGTCCTGTCCATCACCAAGGAAGTACCTGCCCCTTTCGGCATCAAATACAAAGCTGCTTGTCCAGTTATTTGCCTGCGCAAAAAGTAACAGAAATGCAGAAACCATAACTACCACTGATAACACAGAAGATGTGCGGAATCTTGGAGCAACAGTTTTCATGGTTAGGATAAAATAAAATAATCCGGCCAGCATTACAGCATAACCTAAAGTAAGAACATGAGCTACCATCTGGTATCCCATTTCACTTAAGCCCTGTTCAAGGCCTACATAGTTTTCAAAAGTAGCATTACCTAAGTTTTTCATAATGTTTATTTTACGTTAATATTTTTAAATAAAGTGGAAAACGGGAATATAACAGAGGTTAAATAAATTTGTTTAATTATATTGAGAATTTATTGAACATTTTTTTAAAGCTTTCTTGTTTTAACATTAAAAAAGGTTTCAATACAACAGTTTTTCTGATATAAGGACTATTTTTGTGGGTATCAAAATTTTCTTCAAAAAATAAGGTGTACTCTATCATTGACATAGAAACAACAGGAGGTAATCCTTATCGTGATAAAATCACTGAAATAGCCATATATATTCATGATGGTGAGAAAGTTATAAAAGAATACAGGACGCTTATCAATCCTGAACGACACATACCTCCTTTCATAACCCGTATGACCGGTATTTCTGATGAAATGGTTGCCCGTGCTCCAAAGTTCTATGAGGTGGCAAGAGATATTGTTGAATTAACAGAAGGAACTGTTTTTGTAGCTCACAACGCCAGCTTTGATTACAATTTCGTAAAATCGGAATTCAAAAACCTGGGTTACTACTACCAGCGTGAATGCCTCTGTACAGTAAAACTAAGCCGAAAACTCATTCCAGGAAAAAAATCTTACAGCCTGGGTCGGCTTTGCAGGGAGTTGGATATAATGATTGAAGACCGTCACCGTGCAGCAGGAGATGCAATGGCAACAGTTAAACTATTTGAGCTTTTACTGGAAAAAAGAAACAATGGCATGTTATTGGAAACCCTGGGGATGGATTTCAATAACAATCCAATAAATCCTGCCATTGACAGGCAAATGATTGAAAGCCTACCAACAACTACAGGTGTTTACTATTTTCTGGATGAAAAAAATAATATTATTTATATTGGAAAAAGTAAAAATATCCGCCAACGGGTTATTTCGCATCTGAGCAGAGTAACCAGCAAAAGGGCACTGGAAATGGTAGGTATGATTTCACGCATTCAATATGAAATCACCGGAAGTGAGTTGCTGGCATTGCTTAAAGAATCTGAAGAGATCAAACTGCATCAACCACTTTTTAATCGTCAGCAAAGAAGATGCTTATACAATTACGGGCTTTACAGCTACAAAGATGAAAAAGGTTATGTGTGTCTGAAGCTGGATAAAAATACCAATGGGAGTATGCCCCATACCAGTTTTGCCAGTCTGGAAAAAGGAAAAGACTTTCTATTTAATCTTAATGATAAATTCAATCTTTGTCAGAATCTTACCGGACTTTATGGCACCAGTGGTGCTTGTTTTCAATATGCAGTAAAAAAATGTCGCGGTGCCTGCATAGGAGTTGAAACTCCTGAAGATTACAACATAAGAGCCCGGCAGGCCATTGAACATGCAGGTTTTGTCAGGGAGAACCTTATTGTAATGGACAACGGGCGCACCTCCTCAGAATCTGCATTCATTATCATAGAAAATGGAAAATACCTTGGTTATGGTTATGTGGAAAATTCAGAAACACTTTACACAGCAGAAGATTTTAAAAACCATCTTACACCTGCCACTGACAATAAAGATGTAAGGCAGATAATTTCAGGTTTCCTCAGAAACAAAAGAACCGGCAAAAGGATAAACTTTTAAAACCCCAAAAATAAGCCGTATATGCAGGAGAACAGATGTGTCAGTATAACAATAAAAGGTCGTGTTCAGGGTGTTGGCTTCCGTTATCACACCCAAAATGCAGCACAGAAGTTTGGAATAAAAGGTTTCGTGAAAAATATGCAAGACGGTTCGGTATATATTGAAGCCTGCGGCGATAAAAGAAACCTGGATCTGTTTATTGACTGGTGCAGAAAAGGCCCTGTACTGGCACGAGTGAAAGATATATTTGTAAATGAAACTCCCCCGCAAAACTTTAATGCCTTCAATGTCACTTATTGAAACATATTTCAAAAAATTCGCAAATCTCCTTAAGATTAGCCAAATTCCGGACTTTTAAAATCATTACATTTGTTTTTGGAAAAATTGAAAATTCCTGAATCTTCTTAATATAATGTTCATGCAGTTTTACAGATTTTTGATTCTTATTACCATTCAGTCTTTCTTTTTTATTGCTGTTTCAGCAAATGGGGTCAATGGGAAAGAATTAAAACATCACCAGGGTTGTTGTGAGGATTCTGGATTTCATAAAACGCATGACTCAATCATTCACCGGTGCGGCTCAGAGTTGTACCGGGAAATACAGGAGTCCCGTTACCCGGAAATCCGTCTAAAGCGCCGGCAGATTGAGAAAGACACAGAGGCCTGGTTATTGAAAAATGCCGAAAAAACTATTCACAATCTTGATGTTGTAACAATTCCGGTAGTTGTGCATGTAGTTTACAATGAAAACCAACCTTTACAAAACATTTCGGAGGAGCAAATCCTTTCCCAGATTGATGCATTGAATGATGATTTCAGAAGATTCAATGCCGATACGGTAAACACTCCCGATATTTTTCAATCAATTGCGGCTGACAGCCGTATTGAATTCCGGCTTGCCCGGCGTGCTCCGGATGGCACTCCTACAAATGGCATCACACGAACTTCTACAAAAATTCAATCATTTTCCTTCGATACCGACGATGTAAAATTTGATGATAAAGGAGGCAAAAGTATCTGGAATCGCGACCAGTATCTCAACATCTGGGTTTGCAACCTTGAGGCAAACTATCTGGGTTATGCCCAGTATCCGGGAGGTCCGGCAGCAACAGATGGTATTGTAATTTCATACCGAAATTTTGGCACTCTGGGTACTGCACAATTCCCTTTCAACCAGGGCCGTACTTTAACTCACGAGGTGGGACACTGGTTTAATCTTGTTCACACCTGGGGCGATGAAGACAATTGCGATGCAACCGACTTTGTACCCGATACACCCACCCAGGAAACAGCTTATTATCATTGTCCGTCTTTCCCACAAGTGTCATGCGATAGCGAGGACATGTTTATGAACTATATGGATTATACTGATGACAGATGTATGAACTTGTTTACCATCGGACAGGCAAATCGCATGCAAGCTACTTTAAATGGGTTCAGGGCACCTATAAAAAATTCAAATGCATTGGTGGCACCGGAATTTGCATACGCCTATTGCGATACCTTAAATACAGATGTCAAAAACGGACCGCTTTACCTATACCTGGCCAGTGATGGGGGTTATGCAACAGGTACAAATGTTTATAATGACAAAGCCAAAGCGCAATTCTTTAAAAACGAAAATGAGTTTACGATTATAGAAGGGGGAGTAATGGCCTTTGGAGCAGCTTTCGACAAAGGCGGCAATGCTTATGCTGCAGTTTGGGAAACTGGTGCTGACGGCAAACCTGCAGCAAACCCCGTCAGGCAGAAAACTTTGTTGGTAAGCGATATTAAACAGGATGTGCATAACGCCCGCTTCACACATTTTTTCTTTGACCCTGTAGTTGTAGTTGACGGCCCGTTTTTTATGGGAGTTATTCTACCCGGTGAGGATACCCTGGCACTGTATGCATCAGTTACCCAAGAGACCACAAATGCATGGGAGCTTTGGGAAAATAACATATGGTACAATTTTGAAGATTCATGGAATGGTACCCTGAATGTTGAATTGGCAGTTTTTCCGCTTGTTTGCAAACTATTACCCCCTTATCAACCCGGTCAACCTGTTGAGCTTGCTATTGGCCCCAATCCGTTAAAATTAAATTTACTAAATTTGTACCTCTCAAATTTTCCGGATAACGAACCTCTTAATATTGAAATATATGACATAAGCGGCAGAAAAGTTTTCCAATACACTACCGAAACAGCCAGTTATATAACGCTGGATCTTTCAACTATTTCAACACAGGGATTGTTTATCATAAAACTTCACAATAATTATTTTCAAATAACAGATAAATTTTTACGAATCCGGGCAGATGCCCAATAAACAAAATATTCTACAATAATACTACTCATGCAATTCAACTACCTTAATTTACTCGTTCTAGCAAGTCTCATCAGTTTTCAGGCAGCATCCCAGGAATTTTTTCCAAAAGGTTTAACAGAAGCAGAAAAAAAAGATTACCAGGAATATATAACTCATTTTGAATATGGTGATAAGGGAATAAACCCTCCCTCGCTCCCACCCCGTACACCAGGTGAATTTGAAGAAGCAGGAGGTGTAATAGTTACCTGGGCTTCCTATAGTTCCGAATTAAGGGAAATCGTCAGACACAGCCGGTTGCGTGTACCTGTTTATATTATTGCCAGCAATCCCTCCAATGTTCAATCCTTTTTAACCCAGGGTGGTGTTAGTCTTGAAAACGTGATCATATTGCAATTGCCTTTTAATTCTGTTTGGGTAAGAGATTATGGTCCGCAGAGTATTTACCTTCAGGGCACAGATGAACTGGCATTTGTAGATTGGGTTTACAACAGGCCACACCGGCCCAATGACAATATGCTGCCGGTTAACCTTGCCAGTGAATTGAATCTGGATGTTTTCCAAATGACAACCCAACCTAACCGTTTGGTACATACCGGTGGGAACCTTATGTTTGACGGACACGGAACAGCTTTTTCTTCAAAGCTTGTTTTAACCGAAAACTCAGCATTGTCAGCAAGTCAGATAGATGATATAATGTTTGATTTTACGGGTACTACCCGATATATTAAAATGGATGAACTGCCCTATGACAACATCAGCCATCTGGATATGCACATGAAACTGCTTGATGAGGAAACCTTGCTTGTAGCTGAATTTCCACCGGGTGTATCCGATGGTCCTTATATTGAAAGTAATCTTACTTATTTGCTTGATAATTATCAAACATGCTATGACAGAGATTACCAGGTAGTTCGCATTCCTATGGTTCCTTCTCCCAACGACAATTACCCTCCCAATGCACATTACAGAACATTCACGAATTCTCTGATACTAAACGACCTGGTGCTTGTTCCCCAATATTATAATACCTCTCTGAACGGCCAGGCAATTTCTATATATCAAAATGCAATGCCAGGCTACGAAATTGTGGGTATCGACATGGAGAATGTCATTCCTGCTTCCGGCGCTATCCATTGTATAACCCGTGAAATTGCAGCAACTGATCCAATTTTTATATCGCATGCACCCATAAGAGAAGTGGAAGACGATGCAACAGTTTATCCGATTGAAGCCATTATCAAAAATGCAAACGGAATAACCTCTGCCAGTGTTTTTTACAAAGTAAATGATGAAGCATCATTTACTGAAATACCTATGAACTCTCAAGGCGGAGATGTTTTTACCGCTGCAATCCCCTTTCAGCCATGCCATAGCAATATAAGTTATTATATCAGTGCATCTAACCAGAACAAAACCATCACCAGGCCATTTGTTGCCCCTCACAATTACTGGACTTTTACGGCCGGGGGTGAGTTGGTTGATTTTGCTGCAAATAATTTATCTGGTGATGTAAATGAGGAGATCATTTTTTATTACACAGGTTGTCTTACAGAAGATGAAATTGATGAAGCTCTCTGGCACTTTGGAGAGGGTGCAGTGCCGCAAACTGCCACCGGTATTACCAATCATTCAGTTATTTATGAAACCGAAGGATACAAAACCATCTCATTAACCATTAACGGTGAAGAAGTTGTAAAAGAAAACCTTATACTCATAACCTCAGAAACTACCTGGAAATTAACAATTACAGCAGAAGGACAGGGCAATACCACCCCGGTTCCCGGAACATATACATTTATAGAAGGAACCGAGGTTGAGCTTATTGCTACTCCTGCCGAAGGATGGTTGTTTGAGGAATGGGTATTAAATACTGACAACTTTTATGAAAATGATACCATATCTGTTACCCTCGATAATGACATTTCAGCAACTGCAATTTTCAGGCAGATAGAAACAAGTATCCCTCAGTTTGAAAGTCAGTTTTCATTTGATGTTTTCCCTAATCCCTCACAGGGCATTTTTAATATTGTAATGTCACCGTCCAATGGTCCTGTTGCAATCAGGATTATCAATATCCAGGGGCAGGTTGTATTCAGCGACCAGGTAGTTGCTGACCGGTGGGATCAGCATTTCCCTGTGGATTTGAGAAATGAAAACCAGGGCTTGTATTTTGTTCAGATAACCGGTGAGCACGGCAGCTTGACCCGAAGAATAATACTGAAATAAACCGGAATAAACGGTTTTATAAATAAAAACGCATTGGATCTTTGTATTTAATGCGTTTTGTTCGTTTACCCTGTCGGGAATTCAGGTATATAAACCTTAGAATAACATTTCCTTTTCATTCTTTCAAAACAATTTTATATTAATTAGCAACCGAATGGACAATTATTATTAAAATTGCACGTACAACATAAATACATTTTTGTATCATATCAAATAAAACAGAAAAGAATGAAAAACAAGTTTTTAGCACCTTTAACTCTGGTTATTATAAGTCTGACTTTTAGTGCATGTACTATACCTCAGAATCAAATTCATGCACCGGTAGCTGATAAAATAGAGCAAAAACTTATCATGCATGGCGACACACGCATAGATTTTTATTACTGGATGCGCGACAGGGAAAACCCTGCTGTAATTGAATACCTGGAAGCTGAAAATGCCTACCTTGAGGCGGTTATGTTGCATGCCAAGCCACTCCAGGAAACAATTTTCCAGGAAATGGTTGGAAGAATCAAACAAGATGAAGCTTCGGCTCCTTACTTTTATAACGGATACTATTATTATACCCGGTTTGAAGAAGGTGGTGAATACCGGATTTATTGCAGAAAAAGGGGAAGCCTGGATGCTCCTGAGGAGATATTGCTTAATGTGCCGGAAATGGCAAAAAACCATAGTTATTTCAGAATAGGAAGTTTTGACATTAGTCCTGACAACAAAAGTATTGCCTTTACGGTGGATACAATGGGCCGCCGGCAATACACCATTTACTATAAAGACCTGGAAACATCAGAGACAATCTCAACAGGCCTGCAATATGCCGCCGGCGATGTGGTTTGGGCTGCTGATAATAAAACTTTCTTTTTTACTACCATTGACCCGCTCACACTCAGGTATGAAAAGATACACAGGTTCAATACTTCCGATGGTACAGCTGAAGAAGTATATTACGAAGAGGATGATACTTTTTATTACATGGGAGTCTCCAGAACCAAAGACGGAAAATATCTTACCGTTAGCATCAACAGTACAGTCAGCAATGAAACCTTGCTACTTGAGGCAAATAATCCCACAGGTAGTTTCAGGGTTTTTCAACCCAGGCAGCGTGATTTGCGTTACAATGTTGAACACTATAAAGGCCGGTTTTACATTATTACCAATTACAATGCACAAAATTTCAGACTCATGGAAACTCCCTCTGCAAGAACCGGTATAAACAACTGGCGGGAGGTAATACCGCATCGAACGGATGTTCTGCTGGAAAATATGTCGGTTTTCAATGACTTCCTCGTATTGCAGGAACGCAGCAAAGGACTCAGACAAATGAGGATAATAAACCAGAAAACCGGCAATGAACATTACCTTGATTTCCAGGAAGAAGCCTATACCGCGGCTATACATATAAATGCTGAAATGGATACTGAAATGTTCCGGTTCAGTTATACATCACTTACCACTCCTGCAACTATTTATGATTACAATATGATTACCCGCGAACAAAAAAAGGTGTGGCAACAAACCGTTTTTGGTGACTTTGATCCGGATGATTATGAAACAAGGAGGTTTTATGTTTCTGCAAGAGATGGAGCGCAGGTACCGGTTACCATTGTATACAAAAAAGGAACTCAAATGGACGGTGGCAGTCCGTTGCTGCAATTTGGATACGGATCCTATGGGTCAAGCATGGAACCCCGGTTCAATTCAAATGCTATCAGCTTAATTGACAGAGGGTTTATTTATGCTTTGGCACATATCAGAGGAGGACAGGAAATGGGCAGACAATGGTACGAAGATGGCAAGCTTCTGAACAAAAAAAATACTTTTTATGATTTCATTGATGTTTCTGAATACCTGGTAGAAAACAGCTATACATCGACTGACAGGTTATTTGCTATTGGTGGAAGTGCAGGTGGATTGCTTGTTGGTGCAGTTATCAATATGCGACCCGAACTTTACAAAGGAGTGATTGCCAGTGTACCTTTTGTTGATGTGGTAACCACGATGCTGGATGAAACCATTCCCCTTACCACTTCTGAGTACGATGAGTGGGGGAATCCCAACATAAAAGAATACTATGAATATATGCTTTCCTATTCTCCTTACGACCAGATAACCAGGCAGGACTACCCCAATGTTTTGATAACCTCAGGCCTGCATGATTCGCAGGTGCAGTTTTGGGAACCCACCAAGTGGGCCGTTAAACTCAGGGAATATAATACTGCAGACACCAAAATACTGCTGACAACCAACATGGAAGCAGGTCATGGCGGAGCCTCCGGTCGCTTTGCAAGACTCAGGGAAGTAGCTTTGCAATATGCCTTTCTTTTGGATTTGGCTAAATAACTGATTTAAAAAAAATTAAAATCAAACCTTTCAAGGTATAATTAATTATTTTTAGCCCCTGATAAAAATTCAATAATTCAAAAAACTATCAATGTTACGTAGAACACGAATAAGCTTAATTTTTCTTTTTGCGGCATTTGCTTTTTTCAGTTGTAAAAGTGAAGAAGAAAGGCTGCTTGAGCAAGCCCGGCAAATACACAGTAATATTCTTACCCTCGACAGTCATACAGATACTCCTTTGATGATGGGAAACAGAGGTATTGACCTTGCTGTAAAAAACGATCCTCACCAGGGAGGAGGAAAAGTAGATTTTCCAAGAATGAAGGAAGGAGGCCTGAATTCTGCCTTTTTCGCAGTATTCCTGGGCCAGGGAGAAACATCACCCGAAGCCTGGAAAATTGCCAGGGAAAGAGCTTACAATACTTTTGAAATAATTCATAAAGCCCTTGAGGATAACCACGATGTGGCTGAGTTGGCTCTCACACCCGATGATGCTTACAGATTAAAAGAAAAGGGGAAAAAAGCCATCTATATCGGGCTCGAAAATGCTTATCCCATTGGTGATGACCTCTCATTGGTTCAGAAATATTATGATTTGGGTGCAAAATATATTACACTGACGCATACACGCAATAATCATTTCAGCGACTCCTCTGATGACCCTGATGGGCCTGAACACGGAGGGCTGTCAGATATGGGAAAAAAACTGATAAAAGAAATGAACCGCTTGGGCATGATTGTGGATGTAAGCCATATTTCTGATGATGCCTTTTATGATGTATTGGAAATTACAACCCTGCCTGTAATCGCATCACATTCCAATGCAAGGTCTGTATATGAGCATTCACGCAATCTTGATGATGATATGCTGAAAGTACTGGCCGAAAACGGCGGAGTGGTTCAGCTTTGTTTTCTTTACGTTACTGAACTTCCACCCAATCCTCCAAGGGACTCGGCAAGGGCAGAACTCAGAGAAAGATTCAATAATTTTCAAAACCTCACAGATGAGCAAATGGAACAGGCCCGAAAGGAATGGTATGCCATTGAACTCAACTTCCCCTCTCAATTACCCACGGTTTCTGATATGATTGATCACCTGGATCATATTGTAAATCTCATAGGGATTGATTATGCGGGTATCGGTAGTGATTTTGATGGCGGTGGTCAGCTGGAAGATTGTTTTGATGTATCAGAAATGCATAATCTTACTGTGGAGATGTTAAGAAGAGGTTACAGCAAAGAAGATATTGAAAAAATCTGGTCGGGAAACTTCATGCGTGTTTTCAGAGAGAACTATGATAACCGTGAAATTTAGTATTATTGTAAAAATTTTCATTTTTCAAACTTCAAATCTTAAAACATGAAAAAGCAATTTATCATTTTATTATTACCTGCTTTATTACTTACTTTTTGTGGCCCCGGCCCACAGCAGGAAGAGCAAACTGTTACAGATCATGAGCAAATGCTTTCTGAAAATGAAAGAGCATTCCTGAATAATCTGGCCAGCCTTTGCGGAAATTCATTTCGCGGGCAGGAAACCTACATGCAGGAAGGCAGAGAAAGCTGGGCTGACAGGGATATGGTAATGCATGTTACCATTTGCGAAGATGACTATGTGCATATCCCTTTTCATATGGACGAAGACAGATCGCGAACCTGGATGTTTATCAATGAAGATGGCAGGTTACGCTTCAGGCATGACCACCGCTATGAAGACGGAACGCCCGAAGAGCTTACTATGTACGGAGGCTACTCTGACGGCACAGGCAACGCTTTCAGACAACATTTCCCGGCTGATGAATACACAATCGACTTGCTTGTAGATACCCTCAACCGCGAATGGCATGTAGTACTTGACGAAGATTTGTCCAATTTCAGCTACCGCCTTCTATATCATGGTGAAATTGTTTTTCAGGCAGATTTTGACCTTACAGCACCTTTGTAAATCTGGTGCAATAACAAAAAAACAAAAGCCTTGCGGAAAGATGCTGCAAGGCTTTTTTTATGAAAATCACTTCTGTTTTTTTATCACCTGAGCATATCCTTTACCCTCTCAAGTTTACCATCAACTTCGGCGGGTTTTAGCCCCATGATTTGAGTGATCAAAGGATAGAGATCAATTACTTCAATGGGAGGATGTGTGTGATTCTTTTTAAAAGCCGGTCCCATTGCATAAAAAATAGTATGCATATCTTTCTTTGCATTGTCCCATCCGTGTGCACCTCCGGTATAAAAAGTACTGCGCGGCTTTCCCCAACCTATGCTCCAGGTACTGTCAGCAAGGATTACAAGATCGCCTATTCGTGGATTCTTTCCATAGTTTAGCCGTTCAGGCACTTCAGACTTTTTCCACACTGAAATATTTTCTACTGTCTGCAAAATAGCATAAGCCGAGTCGATCATCCCGGGTTTTGGATTTACATGCAGCATGGGATTGCCTCCGTGTGTTCGCTCATACCAATCGCGGGGGGTAAACTTTGAGATATCCACATATCTGTCAGGGCTGACTTCAGTCATACCATGATCGGAAGTTACAATGAGATTAATGTACCTGTAATGTTCCATAGCTTTTAAACCATTTATCAGAACCCCTACCAAAGAATCTAGAACCATCACCAGTTCGTCTATCTCAGGGCTGTCTGGCCCTGTTCTGTGGCCCTGGCTGTCAGGTTCCTGGAAATAAAATGTTACCAGGCGTGGTCTCTGTTCCACCGGCAATTCCAACCAATATAATACTGTATCTATTCGCTCGGTAAATGGTACCCTGCCATCGTATCTTTTCCAGTATGTGGGCTGAATTCCCTTAACAGGTGCTTCGGAACCAACCCAGAAAAAAGATGCAGATGTTACATTTTGTTTTTCAGCTGTCACCCAGATGGGTTCGCCTCCGTAAAAATCACCGTTTTCAACAGCCTCACGATCACCAAGCCGGTATGTAAGACCCAGTTCGGGACATGTGAAATTGTTATCAACAATCCCATGATTATCTGGGTATAAGCCTGTAGCCATACTATAATGGTTTGGAAATGTTTTGGATGGGAAAACCGGTTTAACATATTCGGAGTTCACTCCCCGGGAAGCAATATAATCCAGGTTTGGTGTTTCCACGCGACCGGCATAATCCCAGCGAAAACCATCCATGGAAAGCATTACAACATATTGCTCAGATGCAGGTATACGGTTTTGGTTTTGCAAGGAACATGAACTTGCCAGCAATGCGGCAAAAACCAACAAAATGAAAAACTTTTTAATAATAGTTTGCATACAATTCAAGGTTTTAAATAATTACATTTGGTGCAAGATACTAAGTTTTTTCTTTAATGCTTACCATTTCTTTTATATTTATTTTTTCCAAAAAAAGAAAAACGAAAACATAAGCTGATTCAACCAAATCGTTTTTTTTTCAGGTTAAATCAAAATTTATAAATATTTTTGTCTGGTTTATTCAACCTGAAAAATAATGGGTGGTCGACAAGCTTCATATTTACTTTTTATTTTAATTTTTGCCGGAATTTCAATTCTGCCTGCCTTAGGTGGTGAAACAATTGGCAATCTGGAGTCACGCGTGGAGAGTTCCCAAAATGATTCACTCAAAATTGAACTTCTCCTTTTGATGGGCGATCATTTTGAGCATACCGATAAAAACTCTGCACTCCATTTCTATAATCAGGCTCTGAATCTGGCAGAATTCCGATTCAATAATTCAACTTCTGAAAGCGATAAAGAAATTTATAAGGGACTGCAGATAAAAGCTTTTCGATATATTGCTTACCTGCATAAAATCTGGGGAGATTACCAGGATGCTTACGATGACTATGACAAGATTCTTAAATACTACACAGAGATCGGAGATAGCGAGAATATTATCATAATGCTACTAAGAAAATTCAATATTCAATATTATCAAGGGCTCTATCCTGAGGCATTGAAACACCTTAACGAAGCACTTTTCATTGCTGAATCAAATGAAGATTTTGTTTCGGACAAAGCGGTAATTAATGTGAATCTGGGAAACGTATATTTCAATATGGGCGATTATATAAAGAGCCTGACACACTATCAGAATGCACTTGATATTTATGAAAGTATAAATTCCATGAAAAACCGGGGAGCTATTCATCTTGGTTTTGGAAATATTCACAATGAGCTTGGCAACTTCAACCGGGCTATGCAGGAATATGAGCTTGCGCTAAAAGAATATGAAAATGTTGAGGACAATAATGCACTTTCAAATATCCACTCAAGTATAGGTTCTCTTTATTTTGATTATCAAGACTTTGAAAATGCAGAATACCATTTTAATAAAGCACTGAATTATGCCCGGTTGCTAAAGAACGATCGCATGTTAGCTCATTCTTTCTTAAACCTTGGAATATTAGCTACGCTCACTGATGATTATCGCATGGCCCTTGAACAATATCAGATGGGTCTTGAATATGCCAGGGAAGGTCAAAGTTTTCATATCATATCACTCATGCTTCGGAATATGGCTCTGGCTTACAGCCGGTTGGAAGAACATGAAAAGGGGCTCGAAATGGTTCTTGAAAGCCTGGATATTGCACAAAGAATTGAATCAATAGATGCACAGGCACAGGCTAACCGGGTGGCGGCAGAAATACTGCAGATACAGGGGCAATATGCTGATGCCTTGAGATATTACCAGATTTACAAAGTGCTAAGCGACTCATTGCTCGATATAGAGAAACAAAAGCAGTTAAATGAAATATCTGCAATACACGAATCAGAAAACCAAAAACAGGCCATTGAACTACAACAACTGGAACTTGAAAGAAACCAGATTGAACTCAGACAAAAAAGCCAGTTGATAAATACTTTTATTGTGGCAATTGCCTTTATTGTAATTATTGGGATTATTCTGTTTTCATTTAACAATAGACGACTAAGGTCGCATAACCAGATTGGAAAGCAATTGCGGGTTATTGAAAACAACAAGAAAAAAATATCCGAACTCATTACGCAATCATACAAGCAAAACGAAAGGATTTTTTCGCTTGAAAAACAAATTGCTTCATGGGAAAAAAATAACCGGCAGGAACTTTCTTTTGCTGAAGAAGTAACAAAAATCCTTCATCCCGGCACAGAGGTTCTTCCCTCCGCATTTAACGGAAATGCTTTTCATTATTTCTTAAAAGAGAACAAAAATGGCAGCAGTGGATTTTTGTGGATAAAACAATTGGTTGATGAAATTATTATAGTAAAGGCGGGTTGTAATCTGCCCGGAATTAAAGGGAATTTTATTAATCTTTATATCACTTCCCTTCTGGATAAGTTTTCAAATGATAAATATATAAACCAACCTTCTTTATTAACTGAAAACCTGTATCAGCAAATAACTCATTTTTCTCAAAAAATGGATATTGGTCAAAACTCCATTTTTTTATCTTTCCTCTGGATTAATAAAGACAATCATAATATTATATTTTCGGGTAAACAGATTCCCCTATACCTGGCTATAGCGCGCAATCCGAAAAATGTTACTGCTCAGAAATCATTTGATTATCAGGAAATCCAGAAATTAAAAACTGAAGAGCCTGACCAAACTGACAAACCGGGCATCCACAGCCCGTATCTGCATCGCATTCAATTAAAAAAGACAGACCGCCTGTATTTGATTGCACAGTGTTCAAGACAGAATAACAATTCTGATTTTTCATCAGTATCCTTTCTGGAAGAGGAATTGATCCATATATTGAATAACAACCAGGAAATGAATTTAAATCAACAGCCTGAGGTTATTAATAATATTCTTCAATCTCAAAAGAATAAAATAAAAACGCCTGATTATTTAAGCATTGCAGGTATTGAACTCTAAATTGCATCGCATCTAAATTAATGTTGTTTGGTTAGGGATTTAATTTGACGAATCAAGTTTTAAAAATTCATAACTGAATCCAAATTGTTTTTTCCAGTAGAATAATAAGCTCCCGAATATACTTATAACTGCCGTTATATAGAACTCCTGCAACTTCACTTACTCTGATAATGATTTAATTGACATACAATTAGAAAAAAATGCAATCATGATTAAACAAATCTTTGTTTTAAACATTTTTATAGCTGTATTTGTATGTACATTCCTGTAATCGTTAAATTTGCTAAATATTTTATTAATTAAACGTATATTTACAGTTTTATTTCTACGCATTTATACTTTAATTACATAGTATACAAATAGTTACATTAGGGACAAGTTATCTTTCTTAACATTTTCATTTATGGGACATCGAATAAAGGCTGACAACCTGGCTTTATTGTACCGGAAAGCTGCCGATAAATTTGAATCGTTACCTGCTTTTGCAACCCGTGTGAGCGCCCTGGATTGGAAGCCGGTATCTTATCGTGAGTTATACGAGCAAGGTGCTGACCTTGCTACAGGCCTTATAGAACTTGGGTTAAAACAACGCGAACATGTGGGTATTTTTAGCGACAACCGCTTTGAATGGATATTATGCGACTGCGCAGTTCAGTTAAGCGGATCTGCAAACGTGCCCAGGGGCAGGGATGTTACCGATGATGAATTATTTTACATCATTGACCACGCCGGTATTGAAATTGCTTTTGTAGAAACAGTAGAATTACAGGACAGAGTGCTGAAGCTGAAAAACCGCTTACCGGCATTACGTGAAATAATTCTTCTCGACCATAAAGCAAAAGAAAAAGAGGGAGTTAAAAGACTTGAGGATGTATGCAAGCTTGGTTCCGGCTTACGGGCACAGGGTGACAAGCGTGTAGAAGACCGGATTTCTGCCATCAAACCGGATGATTTATTTACGCTTATTTATACTTCAGGAACCACAGGTAAACCCAAAGGTGTGATGCTTAAGCACTCCAACATGATATCGCAGGTGCGTAATCTTCCCGGGTATCATAACTGTACTGACCGGGTTCTTTCAGTTTTGCCTATCTGGCATATTTTTGAGCGTGTAATTGAAATGTATACTTTAAGTTTTGGAGGCTGTACATTTTATTCATCTATTGTTACAATTGGAGAAGATATGCGCAATGTTGAGCCTACCTTTATGGCCTCGGCTCCCCGTTTATGGGAAAAACTGCATGAACGCATCCTCAAAGGTGTTAAAGCTTCGCACCCGGTAAGACAAATACTTTTTCATATTGCTTACTTCTTATCAAGACAATATAAAAACTCGGAATATTTTATTACCGACAAGTACCTGAAAATGAATAAAGAGGCAAGATTAAAGCGCTTTCTTTTGATGCCACTTCATATATTACGCTGGATTATTGTATTGCCATGGTATGGATTTTTTAATGCGGCTGTTCTGGAGAGAATAAGGTTGGGTGTAGGTGGTTCTCTAAAAGCAACCATATCCGGGGGCGGGGCACTTCCCATACATATTGACAAATTCTTCAACTATATGGGAATACCGGTTCTGGAGGGATATGGTATGACTGAAACCTCACCGGTAATTTCAGTACGATATATCAAAGACCTTGTGGTAGGTACAGTAGGCCCTCCCATTCCTGAAACTGAAATTCGCATTGTTGAACCTGAAACAGGTACAGTTTTATATCCCAATCCCAATCTACCGGATAACGGACTTTCGCAGAGAGGCGAAATCTGGGCAAAAGGACCGCAGGTAATGAAAGGTTATTACCGCGACCCGGAACTGACACAGTTAACCTTTAAAGATGGCTGGCTGCGCACCGGTGATTTGGGTGTGATAACACATAACAATTGCCTGAAAATTCTGGGACGATCCAAATCAACAATTGTATTGTCAAGTGGCGAAAATGTAGAACCTGAACCCATTGAAATGAGGCTTCAGCAAAGCCATTTTATTGACCAATGTATGGTTGTTGGGCAAGATAAAAAGTACCTGAGTGTGCTTATAGTTCCCGGAATTTCAGAATTCAGACAAGCTGGCCTAAATATACGAACCATGGAAGAACTGGCATTAAACGCAGATGCAAACAGAATTATCCGTGAAGAAATAAAACGGCTCACCTCTACCAATAATGGGTTTAAACGTTTTGAACAGATAAAAGATTTCCGTATGCTGCCCCAGAGCTTTGAGGTAGGCAGGGAACTCACCAACCTTTTCAAGATCAAACGTCATGTTGTAGAACAAAAATTCAACCATGTCATTGATGAATTGTTTGCAAACGGTTCACCTAAAAACAATTAAAACCTATGGAATTTAACACACAACTTTTATATGCTCATGATCAGGCCTTGCTGGCCGTGATGATTTTTGTTATTATGCTGGGTATGGGAGCCAGCCTTACCCCTGATGACTTTCGCGCTGTTATCAGAAAACCAAAAGGAGTATTTATTGGATTCATGTCTCAATTTGGGCTTATGCCCTTGATAGCTTTCGGCCTGGCAACTATTTTGAACTTCCCTCCTGCTTTTGCAATTGCCCTGATCCTTATTGGATGTTTGCCCGGAGGCACAACATCAAACATGTTCACATATTTTTCCAGAGGATCAGTTGCTTTAAGTATATCCATGACCACCGCTTCAACAATTATGGCATTGATTATGATGCCCATTCTTTTGAAGCTCTACACCGGAGGATTTACAGCCCAGATTTCTGCTTCCATGCAACTAAGTGGCGGAGAAGCAGAGTTTGTTATACCCACAATGAATATCATAAGTTCACTTATTCTGGTCCTTGTACCGGTAGCCATGGGAATGTTTATCAGAAAACACTGGCCTGATTGGGCAAAAACAGCTGAGGATACAGCCGGATTCGTTGGAATACTGGTGATTTTATACCTGCTACTTACAGCATTTATTCGTCACGGCCATTTGTTTTTACAAACTCCAATAGGAGTTTATATTGGTGCAGTCGGACTGGGGTTGGCAGGTTTCTTTTTCGGATACTGGTTCTCCCGGTTACTGGGAGTATATCCGCTTTTTCAAAGAGCCATCTCCCTCGAAACAGGCATTCAAAACGGCCCCGTATCTTTTGCCATAATTTTGCTTAGCTTCAGCGAACCGGTGCAGAGCCAGATGGTCTGGCTGGCCATTTTGTATTCAACATTCATTGTAATAACATCTTCTGTTATTACGCTTCGGTACCGCAAAAACGGAAGAAAAGACTGGGATATATATAAAAATACCAGCATTCATAACCGGCTCTTTGGTGAGAGTTATGTTACAAATTATCCCCAGGGTTTTTTACCCAAACGTCTTGTAAATGATCCTAGCCAGGGAACGCAACCCAGCCAGAAGAAGTTTTGATTAACTGGGTTATTTTCTTTTAATCCTTAGTGGAAAAAACATATAAAACAAGTTATTGTGTATAATGTGATATGGCCACATTAGTCAAAAAAATTTCTGACGGAAGTATTATTGAGTTTGATATTGGCTCATTTGATGGATGGTGCGTTTACCTGATACCAAAAGGAGAAATAAAATTTGCACCCAGGGATGTGCAGTATTTTACTGCATTAAGAGATTTTGGCGAAAAATATTCCGGAAAAAAAATATATGATGATTTTGTTAAAATTTATGATGTTACATCTTCCGGAATCAATAAAGAGGTTTTGGACAAAATAACTGAAATTGCCAGTAGTTATGGTGAAGATAAAGTCATTATTGATATCTGGTTTACCGTAATTTACGCCGGCATGGTTGCAGAAGAAAACAAAAAAAATGCAATATTAAAAAAACGAGTGAAAAGACTTGGAATGTATCAGGTTTTGATTGAAAATCAATCACCGGATTTTGCAGCGAACTTTAGCAAAGGTAAAAAGTGGCGGGAACTTGATATGCTAATGAAAAAATATGGTTTTTAGTTTATTTTAAAATCCTTCAGGTCGGAAATCTTTATTAAAAGATCTGCCAACCATTTCACTTTTTTATAAAACTTATAACAATGTAAGCTTCTCCATTTTAGGGCAATCCAAAAAGTTTATTTAACTGAATAGTTTGTTATTAATAGTTCATTCAATTCACCTCTTTTTTCTGCATTTGAGTTTATTCGACGTGTTGCTTTAACCCTGTTTATATTGAACTCAGAATAGAGTTCGTCAAAGAAATTATTTTCATTATCAGCACCTTTTACATCTGAATTGCTTAACATCCATTTATAACCTGATTCATTTAACTTTAAGCAAAAGTTCTTTAGTCTGATTTGTTGCTTGTCGTTAAATTCATCTTTTGCATAAGAGTTAAAACTTGAGGTATTATTTAAAGGTTTATACGGCGGATCAAAGTAAAAGAAAGTATTTTTTTGTGCATAGTGGATAGTTTGTTCAAAATCACCACATAGAATCTCGACTTTTTGCAATACCTTGCTGACTGCCCTAATGTTTTCTGTATCACAGATAGTTGGTCTTTTATAGGAGCCTAAAGGAACATTAAACTCATTATTTTTATTAACCCTGTATAATCCATTAAAACAAGTCCTGTTAAGGAAAATAAATAATGCTGCTTGTGTAGTTTGGTCACTTTGCCGTAAATTGTATAATTCCCGTTTTTTGTAATAATATTCAGATTTAAGTTCCTGATTGTTTTCCAGGGAATAAAATTCAATTTGTATTTGATTTAAAATACTTATCAATTCTTCAGGATTTGAGGAGATTATTCTATAAGTATTTGTTAAATCAGAATTAATGTCATTTATTACTGCTTTCTTAATTTCAGGATAATTACTAAGTAACCAAAACATAACAGCACCGCTACCAATAAACGGTTCAATATAGGTGTAGTTTGACTTTTTAAAATCCCCGGGAAGATTGTTTTCAATTTCTTTGATTAACTGGGTTTTTCCACCGGCCCATTTTAAAAAAGGCTTAGCCGTATATATAGTCTTACTGCTTTCCAATCCCAATTTTAACTGATTCATTATAACTATTTATAAATGATTTGATTTCAACATAATGAATTGTTCCTTCTTCTGAAATTACAAAAATACAACGTATTGAATATTTATTTTCAATAAGTTGTATTGTTTTAAAACTCCCTCTTCCATTTTGCACTCTGACTTTAAGAATATGGCTTGTGGGGTTTTCGAAGCACTTTCCTTTCTGCTCGAGACGAACTTGTCTAAGAGCTGAAAACCTTAAATTTAACACTTCACCCGCCATAAGCCAAATGCAGTGTTGGAGAATATTTTATGCAGTGAATCTATGGTTGTCCAGGTTTTTATTCTGTCAGGCTTTATCAAGTTTTTGGTCAAGTAATTCCACGTGAAAGTTTATCCGTGCATTCAGTGCTTTGAATACTTTGATTATTGTCTCAAAGCGGGCGTCTGTTAGGCTGTTCTCTATTTTTGATATCTGTGCTTTTTGAACTCCTACCAATTTTCCTAATTCTTCCTGTGTCAGATTTCTTTCTTTGCGTGCCTGTTTGATAGCTTCTCCAAGCAAGTCAAGCCGCAGTTCGTATTCAAATTTTTCCCGCTCGGGAGTGCCACGTTTCCCGATATATCTGT
>REDJ01000230.1 GCA_007693555.1 Bacteroidota bacterium | reverse complement strand
CAGATTCAAAAAGCATAAAAACTTTGAACTAAATCAGGGATGGCATCTCTTGAATCTACGATACACCTAAGGGATGCCATCCCTGCAAAGTTTTTAATAATGAAATTAAATCCGGGTTTTACCAAAAGCTTAAACCAAAACATCTCAATAAACGAGGGATTGCATCCCGTTTTTGAGATGCTATCCCTTGCATAATAGAAAACTAAAATATAAATCCAATTGTACAGATTCAAAAAGCATCAAAACTTTTAATCCAAAACAGGGATGGCATCTCTTGAATTATTAAAAGTACAACTAAGGGATGCCATCCCTGCAAAGCTTTTAACAATGAAATTAAATTCGGGTTTTACCAGTAGCTTAAACTAAAATAACTGAATAAACAAGGGATTGCATCCCGTTACAACATCAACCAATAAAATTCTAAATAACTAACACCAACCCCATGCCCTACCGCACTTTCACCCCCGAAGAACTTACTCCCAGCCAGCGGCATCATTACCTGCTGGGAAGTGTAAACCCGCGCCCCATATGCTTTGCAAGTACACTTGATAAAGATGGCCGGCCCAACCTGGCTCCCTACAGCTTTTTTAATATTTTCAGCAGTACTCCCCCCGTTTTTATCTTTTCGGTAAATACCCGGCGCGATGGTTCACTTAAAGATACTTTACGAAATGTAAAAGAGGTACCGGAGGTTGTTATCAACCTGGTAAATTACCCCATGGCCCGCCAAATGGCCATTTGCGGAGTGGAGTACGATACCGGGGTGAATGAATTTGATAAAGGGGGATTTACTCCCGTTGCATCTGAAATGGTAAAGCCCTTTCGCGTAAAAGAATCACCGGTACAGTTTGAATGCAGGGTACTTGAAACCAGAGCCATGAGTGAAAAACCCGGTGCAGCCAATCTCATTATTGCAGAGGCCCTGCTGATACATATGGATGAAAATATTTTTGCCGATGAAAACACCATCGATCCACAGAAAATTGATATGGTGGGAAGAATGGGCAATTTTAATTACTGCAGGGCAAGCGGTGAAAGTGTTTTCGCCATAAGACAACCACCTGCAGATATTGCCCTGGGCTTTGACAACCTGCCTGATCATTTAAAAACCAGTAAAATACTTTCCGGTCATTATCTGGCTATGATGGCAGGTGTAACCCGTTTGCCTGCATCTGATTCAATAGTAGATTTCGGCCAACAACAAATGATAAAAGAATTCATTAACAATTTGGATAAACAATCAAAAAACAATAAGAACCTTTTGCATGCCGAAGTTCTGAAATACCTGGAGAAGGGTGAAACAGAAAACGCCTGGAAACTCGTGCTTTGGGCAGAGCAGTCAGGCGTAATCTGAAATGTCGTAAATATGATTACAAAACTTTCTATCAGGAAAGTTTTCCTTTATAGTCCTCGTAACTGAAGAACCTGCAGGGAGCAAATGTTCCGTCTTCTTTCCAGATGCCAATGCCAGGGTGTTTCACTCCATTGAAATAGGTGGTTTTTACCATGGTATAATGGATCATATCATCGAAGATCACCTTATCACCGACATTCAGTTCCTTTTCAAAAGAATAATCTCCCATACCCATATAATCACCTGCCAGACAGGTAAGGCCACCCATACGGTAAACCGTTTTGCCGTCCTGTGCATCAGTCGCTCCTAATATTTTCGGTTTATAAGGCATTTCAAGGCAGTCGGGCATGTGTGCTGAGAAACTTACATCCAGCATGGCTACCTTTATGCCCTGATTTTCAATAATATCCTGAACCGTAGAAACCAGGTACCCTGTTTGCCAACCTACAGCCTCGCCCGGTTCAAGAATAACTTTTTCAAGGTTGGGATAACGGTTTCGGAAATCTTTCAACAGTTCCACCAGGTGCTTTACATCATAATCCTTGCGGGTAATATGATGCCCGCCACCCATATTGAACCACTTAACCTTTTTTATCTGTTCAGCAAACTTCTCTTCTACTTTTTCAAGGGTCCTTTCCAGCACAAAAGAATCGTTTTCACATAAAACATGAAAGTGCAGGCCCTCAATATCATCCGGTATTTGATCCGGTAACTGGTTCTTCTTTATACCAAGCCTTGAGCCCGGAATAGCAGGATTATACAGATCGGTTTCAACTTCCGAATATTCGGGATTAATTCTGAGCCCCATGCTCACAGGTTTATGGTAACTTTTAACCTTTTCGCGAAACCTGTGATACTGGCTCATAGAGTTAAATGAGATATGGCTGCTGTAATGCAGTATCTGGTCCATCTCATCCTCGAAAAAAACCGGGCAATAAGTATGTGCCTCCACTCCCATTTCCTCAAATACCAGTCGTGCTTCATTGAGTGAACTGGCAGTGGCACCGCTCAGGTATTTTTTTATCAGCGGAAAAGTTGACCACATGGCATAACCCTTCAAAGCACAAATAATTTCCACATTTGCTTCCTTCTGCACAAGATCAAGAATCTCCAGGTTGATTCTGAGGAGTTTTTCATCCAAAACAAAACAAGGAGAAGGTATTTGATTGAAGTCTATGCTCATTTTTCCACCGGTAAGGGTTCATCAATGGCTTCATGCCAAGGTAATCCATAAATGGGTAGCTTTTCCATAAACGGATCGGGGTCAAACTCTTCTACGTTAAATACCCCTTGTCCGGCCCACTTACCGGTAAGCATCATCATGGCGCCTATCATAGCAGGCACCCCGGTTGTAAAAGAAATGGCCTGGGCTTTGACATCTCTGTATGCTTCGGCATGCGAGCAGTTATTCCATACATAGTAGGTACGGTCCCTGCCATCTTTGACTCCCCTGATCTGGCATCCTATGGATGTTTGCCCTTTGTAACCTTCACCCAGTGAAGAGGGTTCGGGAAGAACGGACTTAAGAAATTCCAGCGGAACAATGTCCATTCCCTTAAAATTGATTGGTTTAATGCTGGTCATCCCCACTTCCTGCAGTACATTCAGGAAGTTAATATACTTTTCTCCAAAGGTCATCCAGAAACGGGCTCTTTTCAGGGTTGGGAAGTTTTTTACCAGCGACTCGAGCTCCTCGTGATACAAGAGGTAGGATTCGCGTGCTCCAATATCAGGATATTCGATGGGTTTGTGAATTTCCAGGGGTTTGGTTTCTACCCAGCTTCCATCTTTCCAGTAACGGCCCTTCTGTGTAATTTCACGAATATTGATCTCGGGGTTGAAGTTGGTGGCAAAAGATTTGCCATGATCACCGGCATTGCAATCTACAATATCGAGGTAATGCATCTCATCAAAATAATGCTTGGCTGCATAAGCTGTAAAAACACCTGTAACACCAGGATCGAATCCGCAACCCAAAACAGCAAGTATACCGGCTTCCCTGAAACGATCATGAAATGCCCATTGCCATTTGTATTCAAACTTGGCCACATCTTTGGGCTCGTAATTGGCTGTATCCAGATAATGAGTTTTGGTTTGCAGGCAGGCCTCCATGATGGTAAGGTCCTGATAAGGCAACGCAACATTGATGACCAGTTCGGGTTTGAAATCGTTGATAAGTTCAACAAGCTCAGGAACATTATCAGCATCTACCTGTGCTGTTCTTACCCTGTCGCCACCTATATCATGTGCAATGACTTCGCATTTTTCCAGGGTACGGCTTGCAAGCAAAATGTCGGAAAACACTTCCGGTACAGCGGCACATTTACGGGTAACCACATTGCCTACTCCTCCGGCTCCAATAATCAATACCTTACTCATAGCTCTATTTTTTTAGGTTAAGTTATTCTTTTTTTTTAAGTACAAAAATAGAAAAAAGCCTGATGCTTTGCAGGAAAAAGCAGTTAAGTAAATCAAAATTGAAAAATCCCTTAACTGTAAAAACATCAGTAGCCATTTTTTGTTAATTTTAATTATATAAAACTTTGTTTAAATGGCTTTTCAAAGCAAAAAAATAAAATCTCCCTGTATAGACGTATGTATAAGCCGCGACGGTATATGTATCGGATGCTACCGCACTCTCGAGGAAATGGCAGGTTGGGCAACGTATACAGAAGAGCAAAAACAGCAGGTACTGGAAAATATCAAAAAAAGGAGACCCTCACAGGATTATTACGGAGGGCCGGTTTAATAAAAAAACAATTTCACCTGGCACATCTTTTCTCATGCATTTTTTGTTTGCTTATGGCAGCTTGCTTGATCCGGTTATTCAGGAAAAGTTATTTAAAAGAACCCTTACCTCTGAAGCAAAGGCAGTTCTTTTAAACTGGGAAAAATTCACGCACGAAGAATATCCATTTATTTCACCAAAAAAAGGCTCTCAGGTGCAAGGAGAGATCCTTGTGCTGGCAGATAAAGAACTTGGTATTGCTGACCAGTGGGAAGAAGTCCCAAAGTCATATCAAAGAGAAAAACTTGAAGTGAAGCTTACGGATGGTTCACAACTTAAAGTATGGGTTTATATAAAAAAACCCGGAAACTAAACCCAGAATAGCAAACCAGATGCTCTGTAAGAATAGCTGGTAACAGCCGAAAAATTTTAATCTATAAACTATCAACAGTTTCCAGTTAGTTTATAATTTAGCATTACAGTTCAACGAGATTCCTCACTACGTTCGGAATGACAGGCATTTATAAGGAACAGGAAGGGATTGGTGGGGGGGTTTGAGGCCCCAAAACCAAATTATATATTTTTTTTTTTTTATTTTTTTATTTAAAAAGAAAAATTTATATTCAACAGGATGGGTTGGGTGGCGGCGTTGCCGCCACCAATCCCTTTTTCTCTAGTTTATTTTGAATAGGTTGTCATTTCAACCGAAGAGTGACCACGAATTAGCAGCGAAGCTAAATCTCTATTGCTTTAAAAGACACAATTGAGAAACTAAATATCAAATCTCGGTCTTGGAGTTTCCGCAGTAGATGGAGGCAACACGGGCAATTCAAGCGCGTATGCAGGAATCTCTCCGGTAAGAGACTTGAGGAATTCGACAATCAGCCGGTTTTGCTCAGGTGTTAAGTCTCTGCTAAGCATGTCCTTTGCTACAATATCAACAGTTTCACTCAGGCTCCACACACTGCCGTCGTGCAGATAGGGATAGGTTTTCGCTATGTTAAGCAATGAAGGAACTTTAAAAAAGTGCTTGTCAGCTTCCCTTTGTGTAAATTCATATCTCCCAAAATTGAAGATTCCTGTTTCCCTCTCTTTGGGAGTTTGAAAAAATGTAAACAATTCGCCACCCAAAACCTGACCTCTGTGGCAGGTTTGACAACCTACCTCAATAAATGCTTCGAGGCCTTTTTTCTGTTCATCAGTCAAAGCACCTGCATCTCCTCTTATAAAATCATCGAAAGGAGAATAGGTAAGCAGAATACGTTCAAAAGCCCCGATGGCATTACCTACATTCTCATAAACTAAAGGATTTTCCTGATCGGGAAATGCAGCGTGAAAACGTTCAACATACTCCGGAATGGAACTAAGAACTGCAAGTACATGCTCTTCAGTGGCAGCCATTTCGAGCTGATCAAGAATAGGCATACCGGCCTGCTCTTCAACATCTTTTGCACGACCGTTCCAGAATTGGGTTTTATGAAAAGCTGCATTGAGAACGGTAGGGGCATTGAGCGGACCTTTCCGCCAGCCATGGCCTATGGAAACGGGCGTTTGATCCACTCCAAAGGTTGTAAGACTATGGCATGAGCTGCAACTGATGATGCCGCTTTTTGAAATACGGGGTTCATGAAATAACATTTTTCCCAGTTCAATAATTTCAGGAGATTGATTCATCCCTTCTTCAAATGCATGTTCAGGCATAGGTGAGGTAAATTTCAGGGCGCGCTCCTGCAATTCGGTTAGTGCTACAGTCCCTGGCGGCTGTTCAGTACAATGCACAAACATAATTACACCTGCAATGACAAAAGCTATCAGTATACTGACTTTTTTGTAGTTTCTGAAAAAAGGATATTTACTGCCCATAATGAGGTTTTTTGATGTGCTGCTAAGATAAGAATTACTCATTTATCTCAGCAGTTTTTTCCGGAAAAAGGTCAGTGCAGGCTTTAATTTAGAAGCATAATAAATAAAGGATTTTATCATTTCAGGCTGCCCATGACTCCCTGTCAAGGCTTCTGTAATGTATGGCTTCAGCCAGATGTTCGGGTTTTATATCAGGGCTGGCATCCAGGTCGGCAATGGTCCTGGAAACCTTAAGAATGCGGTCGTATGCTCTTGCTGATAAATCCAGTCGCTCCATAGCCGTTTTGAGCAGTAAACTTCCTGCATTGTCAATCCTGCATACTTCACGCAATATTTTGGTGCTGATCTGTGCATTGCAGTAAATCCCGGATAAATCCTTGTAACGCTCTTCCTGAATTTCACGTGCTTTTATTACCCTTTCCCGAATTTTTTCACTTTCTTCAGAGGACTTCAATTCAGAGAGTTCTCTGAATGGTACCGGTGTAACTTCAATATGAATGTCTATGCGGTCAAGCAGGGGGCCGGAAATTTTGTTCAGATATTTCTGAACTATACCCGGGGCACATACACAATCTTTTTCGGGATGGTTATAGTAACCGCATGGGCATGGGTTCATAGATGCAACAAGCATAAAGCTTGCAGGATACTCAATTGAAAAGCGCGCCCTGCTGACAGTAACCACCCTGTCCTCGAGTGGCTGCCGCAAAACCTCCAGGACTGTTCTTTTAAATTCTGGCAGCTCATCCAGAAATAATACGCCGTTGTGAGCAAGTGAAATTTCACCCGGTTGCGGGAAAGACCCCCCTCCGACCAATGCTACATCGGAAATTGTATGATGTGGGCTTCTGAAGGGTCTTACAGGAATCAGGGAAGCATTTCTGTCAAGTTTACCCGCCACACTGTGAATTTTTGTTGTTTCCAGGGCTTCTTGCAAACTGGGTGGTGGCAAAATGCCGGGGAGACGTTTCGCAAGCATTGTCTTTCCTGCACCTGGCGGCCCAATCATGATTAGGTTATGCCCACCGGCTGCGGCAACTTCAAAAGCTCGTTTGATGTTCTCCTGCCCTTTTACATCAGAAAAGTCAAAATCGTATTCATTAAGCCTTGAAAAAAACTCATCGCGGGTATTTACTTCAACTTTTTCAAGTTGTATATCTCCTTTAAAAAAGTCAATTACCTGCTTGATATTTTCAATACCATAAACATCCAGGTTGTTTACCACTGCTGCTTCTCTTGCATTATCAGCCGGAAGTATAAAACCTTTGAATCCCTCCTTCCTTGCCTGAATAGCTATGGGAAGTGCTCCTTTTATGGGTTGCACACTCCCATCAAGAGACAACTCACCCATTATGATATATTCATTTAAAGCAGGCGCACTTATTTGCTCACTGGCTGCCAGAATGCCAACTGCAATAGGCAAATCATATGCCGAACCTTCTTTTCGGATATCGGCAGGTGCCATATTTACCACGATTCTTTTTCCGGGAATTTTGTATCCAATCTGTTTAAGTGCTGTTTCAATGCGATGATGACTTTCTTTTACTGCACTATCAGGTAAACCAACCATGAAAAAGTTTACCCCTTTTGAAACATCCACTTCAATGGTTATGGTAGTGGAATTTATCCCCTGAACAGCACTTCCGTAAGTTTTTACAAGCATATAAAGTTATTTTGTTCCTTCCAATATTCTCGTCATATACATATAAATTTACGATAGTTTTCATAATTTTCAAAACTATTATTTATATGTAATTCAAGAAAATTAATTCGCATTCTTTATTTAACTTTAGGCTTTCTAATAAATCGAATGACTGATATTCTCATGATGAAGCTCCGCGAACAAACACCCTCTGAAGAAATTGTAAACGCTATACTGCATGGCATTGGTGTAGGTTTATCCATTGCCGCCTTGGTGATCCTGGTGATATTTGCAAACATTTATGGGGACACATGGCACCTCGTTAGTTTTAGTATTTATGGTGCAACTCTTATAATAATGTATCTGTCTTCCACACTCTATCATAGTTTTACCATAGGAAAATGGAAAAATATTTTACATGTTCTGGATCATTCGTCCATTTTTCTGCTTATTGCAGGCACTTATACTCCGATAACCCTCACTGCAATGCGTGGTCCATGGGGATGGAGTATTTTTGGTGTAATTTGGGGGATTGCTTTACTGGGTATTATTTCAAAAATCTTCTGGATGGATAAATTCAAATTTTTATCTGTCGCATTATATTTTGTTATGGGCTGGCTTATTGTCATTGCTATCAGGCCTTTGATTGACAGCTTAAATACAATTAGCCTGGTTTTCCTGGTTGCCGGAGGACTTTCCTACACTATAGGAATTGTTTTTTATATCTGGCGCAAATTAAAATATTCGCATGGTATATGGCATTTATTTGTTTTAGCGGGAAGTATTTGTCACTTTTTTACAGTATTCTATCTTTTACCTGAATAGTTTTTTTCTCTTAAACTCAAAAAATAAAAACCCCCACCTTTAAAAAAAGATGAGGGTTTGTAAAATCCGGCGACCGAGCCCGGATATTACCCCGGTAAGTTCACTGAATGCAGCATTTAAAAAGGGATTTTTTGCCTTT
>REDJ01000073.1 GCA_007693555.1 Bacteroidota bacterium | reverse complement strand
AAGGAGTTTTCTGAGGAAACAAAGCAGCATTTTAAAAAAAAAGAAAAAAGCAAAGCAGCCAGAGATAATAGTGCACAAATAGCTGCCGGATTTATCAATATAGTGGCCAAGGCTGCAGGTATCATTCTGATATTGATTGCATTTTCATTTCTTCTTGCCCTTATTTCAGGCTTTTGGTTTATGCCCTTTGGATTTCATTTCACACACGGGATTTTTCATTTTTCATTCCCCGAAATACTTACCACTATCTTTTCTTCTGGGCAATGGATCAATGCTACCATGATAGCTTTAGCAATTCTTGTTGGGATACCCATTTTCTGGATATTATTTGCGGGTATTCAACTGTTATTTGACATTAAAAACCCTTCAAAATACCTGGGTGTTATAACATTGATTCTGTGGTTAGCCGCCATTGCAACACTCGGGCTCGCCACTGCCAGAGGATTTAAAAACTTTGCTTCTTATACCGAAGGGAGGGCTGAATATGTATTAACCGACAGTCAATGGCCTAATTTATATATCCAGTTAGATACTGACAAAATTAAAAATGAAGCAATATATTGGAAAACCGTAAGATTTGGTGGAAGAAGCATAGGCTGGCAGGAAACTCATGACAGGAGATTCGGAAATCCTGAACTTATCATTTTAGAATCAAAAAATAACGATATGGTTCTAAAGGTAACCAAGGCATCCAGGGGCTCTTCCCCGTCACAGGCAGGCCGGAACGTTTCAAATATTGAATATACTTTCCTTCAAAAGGATTCTTTGCTTATTCTGGATCCGGTATTTTATTTTGATAAGGATGATGGATGGAGGAATCAGAATGTAATACTTGAATTAAAGATTCCAAAAGATAAAATTGCAGTTCTGGACAAAAAAGTTCGGAATCATTTAAATGTCCGGTCCTCATCGAAACTAAATATCATTGATCAATAAATTATAATCCTTACTCAACTCAAAAAAAGTGAAGTTCAATTTCCCTCCAATTGAACAATCAGACATTTTCGTTATTTTTGTATATAGGCAAAACACAACAGAAAATATAAAAATTTCTATATACCCTTAAAAAAATGTCTGTAGCAGAAACAAAGAAAAAGAGTAAATATACTGAGGCCCAAAAAAAAGAAATCCTAAATGATTACCGGCTGGCTCACGAAAGTCGTCAGGCAAGTATTTTGGGGCGCAGGGAAGCGCTTACAGGTAAAGCTAAATTTGGCATCATGGGTGACGGTAAAGAAGTAGCCCAGATTGCCATGGCCAAGACTTTTCGTAATGGAGACTGGCGCAGTGGGTACTATCGCGACCAGACCTTTATGCTTGCTGCCGGAATGACCACACTGGAGGAGTTATTTGCCCAGCTTTACGGCGATACTGACCTGCAGGCGAACCCTTCCAATGGCGGCCGCATGATGAATAATCATTTTGCCTCCCGCAGTCTCGACGAACAGGGCAACTGGAAAGACCTGACCAAACAGAAAAACACCAGTGCAGATATCTCCCCCACTGCCGGACAGATGCCCCGTTTGCTGGGACTTGCCCAGGCATCAAAAGTGTATAAAAACCATCCTGATAAAAGTATTCAGAAAAATTTTTCCAATAATGGTAGTGAGGTAGCATTTGGTACCATTGGAGATTCATCTACCAGTGAAGGCCTGTTCTTTGAAACCATGAATGCAGCCGGTGTACTCCAGGTTCCCATGGCTATGTCAGTCTGGGATGATGGATACGGTATAAGCGTACCTATTGATTACCAGACTGTTAAGAAAAGCATTTCAGAAGCCCTGAAAGGTTTTCAGCGTGATAAGGAAAACAAAGGTTTTGAGATTTTCACTGCCAAAGGCTGGGACTATCCCGGGCTTATAGAGACCTATAAAAAGGGTGTGGAGATTTGCCGTAAAGAACATGTTCCCGTTTTGTTTCATATTACCGAGGTAACTCAACCACAAGGCCATTCAACCAGTGGCTCACACGAGCGTTACAAGGATGAAAAACGCATGGCATGGGAAAAGGAATATGACTGCCTCAACCAGATGCGCAAGTGGATTCTTTCACAGGATATTGCCACTGAAAAAGAACTTGATAAAATAGAACAGGAAGCTGTTGCAAGCACCAAGGAAGCAAAAAAGAATGCCTGGAACAATTATCAGAAACCCATTAAGAAAATGAGGGATGATTTTGTGCAGATGGTAAACATCACTCAATGCCAGTGCCTGAAGGTAGATAAAATTGATGCACTGATTCAGGATTTGAAGAGAGTGGGAGAACCTATCAGGAAAGATGTAGCAAGCACTGCAAAAAAGATACTCAGGCTCATTTGCCACAGATGTACCACAGAGGAATCACTCAAAATGCAGGTGAGTAAATGGCTTAACGAAACCCTCAAGGATAGCGACATTCGTTATTCATCACATATATACAGCCAGTCGGAAATGTCGGCAATGAAAGTAAAAGAAGTAAAACCCACATATTCTGAAGAAAGTAAAAAAGTAAATGGCCGTGAAATACTGCAAGCCAATTTTGATTATATGTTGAGTAAATATCCTGAGGTCCTGATTTTTGGCGAAGATGTAGGTAAGATTGGTGGTGTAAATCAAACCCTTGAAGGCATGCAGGAAAAATATGGTGAATTGCGGGTGGGTGACACCGGAATCAGGGAAGCAACTATCATAGGACAGGCACTTGGATTGGCACTGCGCGGATTACATCCCATTGCAGAGATACAGTATTTCGATTATTTGATTTATGCCCTGCAGGTGTTAAGCGACGACCTGGCAACCCTGCATTACCGCACAGTCGGTGGACAGAAAGCTCCCATGATCATAAGCACCCGTGGCCACAGACTCGAAGGGATTTGGCATTCCGGTAGTCCTCTGAGTATGGTGATCAATTCAATTCGGGGAGTATATGTTCTTGTTCCACGCAATATGACCCAGGCAGCCGGCTTTTACAATACAATGCTTCAGTCTGATGACCCGGCCCTTATTATTGAGCCCCTCAATGGGTACAGGCTCAAAGAAATACTTCCCGATAACATTGGAGAATATACCATACCCCTGGGCAAGCCTGAGATACTGCGTGAGGGAGACGATGTTACTCTTGTAACTTACGGTTCTTGCGTCAGGATAGCAGAAGATGCCGCAGATCAACTCAAAGATTATGGAATTGCTGTAGAATTGATTGATGTGCAAACCTTGCTTCCCTTCGATATTGATAAAACAATCATCGATTCACTCAAGAAGACAAACAAAATCGTATTTTTCGATGAAGATGTTCCGGGCGGTGCTACTGCATTTATGATGCAAAAAGTATTAGAAGAACAAAACGGATATCTGTATCTGGATGCTAAACCCGCTACTGTTACCGCCAAAGATCATCGCGCTGCATACAGCACAGACGGCGATTATTTTTCAAACCCAAATGCGGAAGATGTTTTTGATGCTGTATATGAAATCATGCACTTTTATAATCCGCAAAGATTTCCTGATTTATATCCCCACAGCCGGGAGGATACATAATTTAACAATTATTAATTATCATTCCAAAAGTCAAAAATAATTAGGGTTTACAAAATCAAACCCATGGTTTTTTTGACTTGAGATTAAATATCCGTTTAACTTTTTTGGGTTAGTTATTAAATATGAACTATCTTTGCCGGCTCGGACAAGCAGGTTATGTATTTTGAAAATCAGAATACATAATGATTATCAAACAAAAAAACAAGATGACAAATCAAACCAAAATTACTGGAAAAGAGAGTGTATTAGATGGCAAAAGGTTGTATTACAGTTTTCTGGCAGGCGCATTTAACGTATTTGAAAACCAGAAAATGCTCAATAAAATAAATGTTTTTCCGGTACCGGACGCAGATACCGGTACCAATCTGGCCTCCACATTCAGGTCTATCATAGAAAATACTACTCCCAGCAATAATATCAAGCATACATCTGCTGCCATTGCCGAAGCTGCTTTAACGGGTGCGCGCGGTAACTCGGGTATCATCATTGCACAGTTTCTTTACGGTGTAAGCAATGAAATTGAGGATCGGGAAGAAATTACATTACAGTCTTTTGCCGATGCAATGAACAAAGCTGTCAATTATGCCTACCAGGCCATAGCAAATCCTGTTGAAGGCACAATCATCACTGTTTTAAGAGAGTGGGCCGAATTTATTTACACAGTAAAAGATAAATATGAAACTTTTGAGCAGTTGATGGAAGAATCTTTATCAAAAGCTCGTGAATCGCTGGCAAGAACACCTGAAAAATTAAAAATTCTTGCAAAGTCAAACGTTGTGGATGCCGGAGCCCAGGGTTTTGTGATCTTTTTGGAGGGTATAACCCAGATTTTCGAAAAAGAAAACGTAAAAAAGATTTTAAGCTTCAAAACTACACCGATTGAGCAGGATGCAAGTATTTTTGAGGAGCACGAAGAAGGTGATTACAGATTTTGTACAGAAGCGCTTATTTCACTAAACCAAACTAACAAAGAAGCTGTTAAGGAATTCCTGAGCGAAAAGGGTGACTCCCTTGTTATGGCCGGTCCTGAAACACGAATGCGCATTCATATTCATACAAATGAGCCTGAGGTAATTTTTGCCCATCTGGCGGATGTAAGCACAGTGCTATATCAAAAGGTGGATGATATGGTTAAGCAAAATGATATTGCCTATCGCCGCAAACATGATATTGCCCTTGTGGTGGATTCTACCTGCGATATCCCTAAAGAAGTAATTGATCATCATCAGATTCATGTTATCCCATTGAACGTATTCTTTGGTGAAAGCCAGTTTCTTGACAGGCTTACCATTACACAGGATAAATTCTTCGACTTGCTGAAAACTTCAGATGTGTATCCCACATCTGCCCAACCCGGCATCAAGGACATCAGTAACACCCTGAATTACCTTTCAACTCACTACGAATCTATCATTGCCGTGCATATCTCAAACATTTTGAGCGGTACTTTTTCAAACAGCAAAAAAGCAGCGGAAAGCATAATTCGGGATAATAAAGATAAACGCATAGATGTTCTGGATTCAAAACAAACCAGTGCTGCTTTCGGGCTGATTGCGTTAAGAATTGCCCGTGCCATTGAAAAGGGTATGCCCCATGATGAAATCATCGAAAAATCGCAGGAGTGGATTGGGAAAAGCAAAATATATGTGGGTGCCAGATCTCTTGAGTCATTTGTTAAAGGTGGAAGAGTAAGCCCTGCAAAAGGATTTATTGGTTCTATGCTTAACGCCAAACCCATTGTTTCCATTGATGAGAATGGAAAAGCAGCTCTTCTGGACAAGGCATTCAGCTACAAAGGCAGCCTGAAAAAAACTCTCAATCACGTGAGAAAATATATTGGCGATAAAAAGGTATGGGGTTACAGTATTGTGCACGCAAGAGATCCGGAAACTGCAGAATGGTATGCAAAGGAAGTGGAAGCTATTACAGGTATGAAACCTGAATACATTATGGAAGTCTCACCCGTACTGGCTATAAGTGCCGGACTTGGTGCCGTGGGAGTGGCCCTGATGATGGAATAATAAACCTGCAACCACCTGTAAAAAAAAGAGATTACTCTGCAAAGTGGGAGCAATCTCTTTTTTTTATCCAGTCAACGGAGTTTTAGTAATTCTCAACCCACTCTTCAAAGTAAGCCTGTGGATGCTGACAGGTTGGGCAGTTTTTAAGCGCCTTTTCCCCCTCATAAATATAACCGCACTTCCGGCAGTACCATTTGGTCTTTTTTGGACGCTGAAATACCGAACCGTCTTCTACTCTTTTGAGTAACTTCAGATATCTTTCCTCATGATTTTTTTCAGCCTCGGCAATCATTTTAAATGTGGTGGCTATCCGTTTGAATCCCTCTTCCTCGGCAATCCGGGCAAATTCAGGATATAACTTTGTCCATTCTTCATTTTCTCCGGCAGCAGCTCCTTTTAAATTCTCTGCAGTTGTACCCAACTTTCCGGCAGGATAGGAAGCAGTAATTTCCACCATATCTCCTTCGAGGTATTCATAAAATCTTTTGGAGTGCATTCTTTCATGATTGGCAGTTTCAATGAAAAAACCGGCTATTTGCTCATAGCCCTCTTCTTTGGCAATTTTCGCGTACATCTCATAACGACGTGCGGCCTGAGATTCTCCTGCAAATGATTTGAGAAGATTCTTTTCGGTTTGTGTCCCTTTAATGCTTTTTTCCATAATCTTGTGCTATTATTGTAATGAATAAAAAACTGACAGACAATATTTTCCCTTATATTTCTGCATTATCCTCAGGATTCAAAATTAGTGGATTTAGAGTATTAAGTACCACTAAAACACAAGGAAAGTTCTGATTTTCTGCAATTTATAATCAGTTTAAATAAAAACAGGATGCAATTTGCTGATTAGCAGATGCATCCTGTAACAGTTTTTTTAAAAAAGCAAAAAAGTGTAATTGAATATGCTGACCACACTTTTACAATTACTTCATAATGGTTTCAGAGCGGTCGGGACCGGTTGATAAGATGGAAACTTTCACACCTGTAAAATCCTCAATATATTTGATATAGTCCAGTAAGGTTTGTGGTAACTCGTCATATTTTTCGAATTTCTCAAGGCTTGCTTTCCATCCTTTGAATGTTTTATAAACAGGCTTGATTTCTTCGGAATCATATTCAAATGGGATGTAATCAATTTCACCTCCCTTGTATATATAGGCTATGCATGCATTAAACTCATCAAAGCCATTGAGCACATCAACTTTTGTCATGATAAGAGAGGTTACACCATTTATCATCACACTATAACGAAGAGCGGGCAGATCGAGCCATCCGCATCTGCGGGGCCTTCCTGTTGTTGAGCCGAATTCATTGCCCTCCTTTCGGAGAATATGGCCGTTTTCATCAAACAATTCCGTTGGGAATGGTCCGCTGCCAACACGTGTGCAATAAGCTTTAAATATTCCGTAAACTTTACCAATGGATGAAGGTGCAAGGCCCAGCCCGGTGCATGCACCTGCTGCAATTGTATTGGATGATGTAACAAAAGGATAAGAACCAAAGTCTATATCAAGAAGTGAACCTTGCGCTCCTTCGGCAAGAAATTTCAAACCGTCATTGAGGGCATTATTTACAAACAGCTCAGAATCAACCATCGGAAACTGTTTCAGAATCTCAGCTCCTTCAAACCATTTTTTTTCATACTCGTTAAAAGTCAATCCATCAAGCTTCACAGTATCTGTATCAAAACCAAGGGCTCTGGCTTTATGAAGGTGGCTCTCTGTTAAAATAGCGTATTGTTCGCGAAAATCACTTTGTAAAAGATTACCAAGGCGTAAACCACTGCGGGCAATTTTATCCGTATAGGCAGGTCCGATTCCTTTAAGCGTACTGCCAATTTTTGATTCACCTTTTGAATGCTCCAGCGCGGCATCCAGTAGTTTGTGAGAAGGTATAATAAGATGGGCTTTGCGCGAAATCAACAAGCGGTTTTTTATGGTTTTCAACGGGAGGTTAATACTTATCAATTCCTTATTGAATATCATCGGGTCAATTACCACTCCATTTCCAATAAGATTTACGTTATCGGCGTGAAATATCCCCGAAGGAATAGTATGCAGAATGTATTTTTTATTATCAAACTCCAATGTATGCCCTGCATTGGGACCACCCTGAAATCGGGCAACAACATTATACTCAGGTGTTAAAACATCTACAATCTTTCCTTTTCCTTCATCGCCCCACTGGAGGCCAAGGAGTACATCTGCCTTATTTTTTTTAGATATCATTGAGAAAATTCATTTGGGGATTAAACATAAAAAAAGCCGTGAATAACCGGCTTTAATATTTAGGTCAAAAGTAATCGATTTTATAAAACTGACCTATCTTAAAGGAAGAATTGATACAAAACTTTAATCTAATCAGTTACTTTTCAGTTTCTCACAGTTTTTGCACAGACCGTAAAATGTAAATGACCTGTGATTCACATTAAAACCCATGAGGTTTTCTATGGAATTTTGAATTTCCTGAAGGCGGGGATCGCAGAACTCGAGTACTTTTCCGCATTCGGTGCAAACAAGATGATCGTGCTGTCTGTATTTATATGATTTTTCAAACTGGGCAACGTTTTTACCAAACTGGTGTTTGATAACCAGGTTACAATTGAGCAGCAATTCAATGGTATTGTATAACGTTGCCCGACTTACCCGGTATTTATTATTCTTCATTTTGATGTACAGTGATTCCACATCAAAGTGCCCATCGGTAAGATAAATTTCCCTTAGAATTGTAAATCGTTCTGGTGTTTTCCTGTGCCCGTTATTTTCCAGATATGCTGCAAAAATTTTTTTTACAGTTTCCAGAGCTTCGGGTTCATTTTTACGATCTTTCATATACATTGTCAGATGCTTTTCATATCTGTAAAATGCTAACATTCAAAACATAAAACCACTGTTAACAATAACTTTAAAAACAAGCCATAAAGATATAAAATCTTTTTGTTATTTGAAATGATTATAAATAAATAATCTTTTCTTCTGATGTTAAACGATTTACAAATCAAAAAGTTTATTATTTCCCTATTCTGGAAACCTGCTTAACTCCTTTAATCTTTTTGATTTTCCCGATGAGGTTATTAAGGTGCTGAGTATCATTGACATAAATCATCACGGTACCCTCAAATGTACCGGCATTACTGTCAATATTGATTGAGCGAATATTAAGGTTATACTCACTTGAAATGAGATTGGTGAGATTGTTGAGAATTCCCATATCGTCGATTCCCCTTATTTTTATCCCTGAAAGGAATGCAATGGATTTTCCGGTGTACCATTTTGCTTTTATGATACGATAAGCAAATTTCGACATTAACTGCACTGCATTGGGGCAGTTATTGCGATGAATCTTTATTCCTTCATTGATTGTAACAAAGCCAAATACATCATCGCCGGGAATAGGGTTGCAGCAGGGTGAAAGTGTATAATCCAATGCCTCCAATCCATCTCCTATGAGTAAAGTATCTGGTTTTTCTTTGAGTTTTTGCCTTATGGGATCAATTCCTTCTTTTTCCAGCGCTTCGCTTTTTGCACCTTTGGCAAAAGGATTCTTGAGAATACTGAAAATTCCTCCTTTGTCCTGGTCCGAAAGATAGTTTTTCAGGTCTTTAATATCAAGCTTATCAATCGCAAAATCATAATACAGATCGATGGGAGCCTGCATTTTAAAATAATTGACAAGCTTCTGAATATTTTCAGGTGTATTATCAATTTTTAATTGCTTTAGCTTTCTGTCAAGCTTTTCTTTTCCATCTTCTGCAATTTTTTTCCGTTCTTCTTTCAGGGCAGATTTTATTTTACCTTTTGCCCTGGCTGTTGTAGCATAATTGAGCCAATCTGGTTTGGGTTTTTGCTTTACAGAAGTAATGATTTCAATCTGGTCTCCACTTTTTAAAGGATGGCTAAGAGGAACCAGCTTATGATTGACCTTTGCACCCAAACACTGGTCACCCACCTTGCTATGAATGGAATAAGCAAAGTCAAGGGCTGTGGAGCCTATAGGCAGTGTTCTTAATTCTCCCTTGGGAGTAAATACAAAAATCTCATCAGAAAACAGGTTAAGTTTGAAGTCCTCGATAAAATCCAGTGCATCTTTCTCGGAGGTTTTAAGGATTTCCCGTATACGATTGAGCCATTTGTCGATGCCACTTTCACCTGTTTTCGATTCTTTATACTTCCAGTGTGCGGCATACCCTTTTTCGGCAACCTCATCCATTCTTTTGCTGCGTATTTGCACTTCTACCCATTTTCCCTGTCTGCTCATAACTGTGGTATGGAGCGATTCATAGCCATTGGCCTTAGGGGTTGATATCCAGTCGCGAAGTCTGTCAGGATTTGGGCGGTAAATATCTGTTACGATAGAATAGGCTCTCCAGCAGTCTGCCTTCTCTCTTCTCTCGGGAGTGTCAATTATCACACGGATAGCAAATATATCAAAGACCTCATCAAAAGGTACTTCCTGTTTTTTCATTTTCCCCCAGATAGAGCTGATAGATTTGGTACGACCAAGTATTTTATAATTCAGACCTTGTTCATTCAGCGCTTTTCTAATTGGATAGGTAAAGTTGGCAATAAACCGGTTTCGCTCTTCTTCTGAATCAACCAGTTTTTGAGAAATGGAGTTAAATATATCGGAGTCGGTATATTTCAGAGCGAGGTCTTCAAGTTCACTCTTAATAGCATGAAACCCCAATCTGTGTGCCAGGGGAGCAAACAGGTATAAGGTTTCATTGGCAATTTTTAACTGCTTTTTTGGGGGTAAAGAGTCGAGCGTGCGCATGTTGTGCAGCCTGTCAGCAAGTTTAATCAAAATCACCCTCACATCATCCGAAAGAGTAAGAAGCATTTTCCTGAAGTTTTCAGCCTGCACGGAAGTTGTCTGGTCAAAAATATCAGAAATTTTGGTAAGACCGTCAATGACCCTGGCCACTTCCTCACCAAAATAATCATGGATATCAGAAAGAGTATAATCTGTGTCTTCCACTACATCATGCAACAATGCGCATACTACGCTGGTAGCTCCCAGGCCGATTTCCTGCACTGCTATCTGACCCACAGCTATAGGATGAAGAACATAAGGTTCTCCACTTTTGCGCCTGTGATCCTTGTGTGCAGTTAAGGCAAAGTTGAAGGCCTGACGGATTTTTTTCCTGTCCTCAGTTGTTGTAGTTGGCCGGCAAGAAGACAAAAGCGCACGGTACTGTTTGAGAATTTCGCGGCGCTCCTGCTCCTCATTGAGGTTTTGCAATGCTATTTTATCGGGTTCTGACACTTTTGAAACATATTTGTTATTTATGGGATACCACTCCTCATAAAATTTCAACACCTTGCTTTACATTTGCAAAGATAGCTGAAAACAGCCAAGGGTTATTAATTATACAATGGCAATAATGCTAATGTTTAATAATTTCAAGATTCACTTTTTTTGTGTTTGTTTGATTTCCCGGTACATCATACTTACTATTCCATCACTTAATCCGATTTTTGGAACAAGCAACAAACGGACGTTCATAGTTTTCATTATGAAATAAAAAATTTCACCTGCCGGAATAATAACATCGGCCCGGTCAGGTCGCAAACCCATGATTTCAATGCGCTGCCTTAAAGTGTATTTCTTAAGGTCATTGATTGCATACTCCAGGTTTGTAAAAGGCAAGGTTTTTTCCGGCACACGTCCGTAAAGCTTGGCTAGTTTATTAACGTTTCCACCTGAGCCGACACAAAGTATCTTCTGGAAATTTTTATTAAGTTTTTGCAACCAATCTTGCATTTTTTCCCATTCACTACCTTTTACTGTTCCGCTCAGCATTCTTACCGTTCCGATTTTAAAGGAAGCCGATTCTAATATCCCATCAGTTGACATAAGTGAAAGTTCTGTGCTGCCGCCACCCACATCAATAAAAAGGGAGTAATTGAAATTTTTAACCATATCAAGATTCTGTACTGCACTTACTATCTTAGCCTCTTCAACTCCATCAATGATTTCAATTTGAATGCCTGATTTTTTGCTAATTCTGTTTATTACCTCATCTTTATTTTTCGCTTCACGCATAGCAGATGTAGCACATGCCCTGCAGGCAACCGGTTCAGCTACTTCAATGAGCAGTTTGAATGCCTGCATGGTTTTAATAAGTTTCAGAATTTTTTCTTCAGAGATATGATGATTGTTAAAGACATCTTCACCTAACCTGATGGGCACCCTCATGAGAGATGCTTTTTCAGCAACAATCTGCCCATCCTGCTCAAAAACATGAGAAAAAAACAACCGGACAGCGTTTGAACCAATATCTATTGCAGAAAGTAACATGAGTAACTATTGCTGGTAAAACTGATTTTTAAAATATTGGTAGGTTTCCACCTGCGATCTTACTGATTTCTTTTCATTCTTTACATAATGGTTTAAATCATTTTTACCCAAAAGACGCGCCTTAACATTGTCATGCCATTGAATATCAAGTATTGTTTGAAGTTCCTTTTTCAATTCCTCATCCCATATGGGTACTCCCACCTCAATACGATGGTCCAGATTTCTTGCCATCAAATCAGCTGAACCAATGTAATATTGAGGATCACCGTCATTATGAAAAACGAATATCCTGGAGTGCTCAAGATAGCGATCCACAATACTGATTGCTTCAACATTTTCACTCAACCCTTTAACTCCGGGCACCAGGACACAAATTCCCCGGATTATAAGCCGAAATTTAACACCGGTCGCCGAGGCAGCATATATTTTTTTCACCAGGGTTTCGTCAACCAGCGAGTTAAGTTTCATTGTAACTTCAGCTTTTTTGCCGGCACGTGCATTGGTCATTTCATTATTAATCATCTGGGTAACAAATCGCCGGGTTTTAAACGGTGAGACTATTAAATGCTTTAATACAACGGGAGTAAGATAGGATTTTTCAAAAAGGCTGAATACCTGGTCAACCTCTGAGGTTATTTCCGGGTTTGCAGTTAGCAAATGAGTATCGCCATACAACTTACTGGTTGTTTCGTTAAAATTTCCTGTTCCTATATTGGCATACATTACCATTTCCTGATCTTCTTTTCTTTTGATAAGGATCAATTTGGAATGGACTTTCAGACCGGCGGTACCATGTATAAGAGAAACACCCTCTTCCTGAAGTTTTTCAGACCAGTAAATATTTGCCTGTTCATCAAAACGGGCCTGAAGCTCCATATAAACGGTAACCTGCTTTCCGTTTCGGGCTGCATTGATTAGTGCATTGACAACCCTGGAAGTACGTGCAACCCTGTATAGTGTCATTTTTATAGTTTTTACCTGGGGATCAATAGATGCCTCCCTGAGTAAATCAATTATATATTGAAATGACTGGTAAGGAAAATTCAGCATGACATCCCTTTCACCTATGGTAGCTAATAAGCTTTTGCTTCCCGAAAGATGCCGGTGTGGCAAAGGAGGTGCCGGCGGATATTCAAGATGCGGACCACCTACGTTGGGAAAGCCCATAAAATCTTTGAAGTTATGATATCGGCCGCCCTTCATTACATTGTCCTTTTTTGATATCTTCAGCTTGTCCATTATCAAATTCAAAAGAGAACCCGGAATCTCTCCATCATAAACAAATCTTACAGGTCGGCCCTTTTTTCTTTGTTTTAAACTTTCACTCATCCTCTCCATTAAGCTTTTGGAAACATCATTATCAATTTCCATTTCGGCATCCCTTGTGATTTTTATGGTATAAGCATCAAATTCATCATAATCAAAAACTGAGAAAATATCTGCAAGGTTATACCTGATAATATCATCCAACAAAATGATAAAACTCGCATCCTCCTTTTTAGGTAAAATAAGAAATCGCGACAAAACAGAAGTAGGAACTTTAATGAGGGCATAATTATCTTTCAGACTTTTGTCTTTTTTGCGCATATGAATGGCCAGATAAATTGACCTGTCCCTTAGGGTGGAAGTTTTCTTAAAACTTTTCATCATGATGGGAAAAAGACTGGGTCTTACATGCTCACGAAAATACTCCCTTACAAAAACACCCTGATCATCTGTCAATTGCTTTTCGTTGATAAGGAAAATCTTTTCTCTTTCCAGTTCCTGCAAAATTTTTTCATAGATTGATAAAAACCTCTGTTGATGTAAAGTATCAATACTATTAATTTTGCTGAGAATTTTTTCAGGCGATTGTTTGAGAATTCGATCAGGGTCTCCGAAGTCTCTGATTCTTCGCCAGGTAGCAACCCTTACCCTGTAAAATTCATCCAGGTTATTGGAAAAAATACCCAAAAATCGTAATCGTTCTATAAGTGGCACTCTAACATCAGCAGCTTCCTGCAAAACCCTCTCGTTAAAAGAGAGCCAGCTGATTTCACGATTTATAATGAGTTTTTTAGTCATTTTCCTTTTCGTGCTTTTTTGTGAGGGTCTTTTGCTATGCTCATTTAATCAAAGAAAACCCGTGGTAAATTTGTTTGCAATAATGCAAATTTTAGCTTTGCCTGATGTTAAGTAATTGTTAAATCAAAAGAATCAGGCAAATCCTATTCAATTATTTGATGACAGAATACAGCCGGGATTTACCGTTTTTTGGGAATAATGACAAAGGGAATATCTCTTTTGGCGACCATAATTTCCTGCCATTTATCAGTTTCAAAGGTTATACAAACCAATCCTGATGTTGGGATGTAATCTAATTTATTACTTAAAAAAATATTGGCAAAGTTGGTCATATCGGGGTTATGTCCTACCAGCATCAGGCGTTCTATCTTATCAGAAACACTGTAAACAAGATTCTCCATAGCTTCAGACCCTGAAAAATAAAGATTCTCATCAATGACAATTTCTTTCTCAGGGTAATTTAGCTTTTTGGCAAAAATACGTGCTGTTTCATAGGCTCTCACGGCATGACTTGAAATAATCAATTCAGGCCTATCTCCCCTTTCCAGCAAGTGTGAAGCCACATTTTTTGCCCTTTTTATTCCTTTATTCAGCAAAGGTCGCTCGTAATCTTCAAGAGAAATATCTTCCCAGGAAGATTTGGCATGACGCAACAGGTACAAAGTTTTCATAATCCGCAGGTTATAAGCATGATGTAAATATGGTCAAATTTTGAAAAAAAACAAAACAATAAATAATTTTTATTTTTGAAATTTATAATTCATCACTGCAAAAAAAACCGGATGGTTAATTTTCCCCATCCGGTCAATTATTTTTTTTTTTAAAACTCTACCATGCAAACAAGGGGAATTCCCCCATCAGGTTATTTACCTTTTTTCTTACACCGGCAATAACTTCTTCATTGTCAATATTTGAAATTACTTCATCAATAAAATCCACAACTTGCGCCACGTGTTCTTCTTTTAGTCCACGGGTTGTAACAGCCGGTGTGCCTATGCGAATACCCGATGTCTGGAAGGGTGAACGGCTATCGAAAGGTACCATATTTTTATTGATGGTAATATCAGCCTGAACCAGTGTATTTTCAACTTTTTTACCTGTTATTTCAGGAAACTTTGACCTAAGGTCAATAAGCATAAGATGGTTATCTGTTCCGTGGCTGGTAACATGATAACCCTTATCAATAAATGCTTTTGCCATGGCACTGGCATTGCTCATGACCTGTTTCCCATATTCTTTAAAAGATGGGTGCAGTGCCTCACCAAATGCCACAGCCTTGGCGGCAATGATATGCTCAAGGGGTCCACCTTGTGTGCCCGGGAATACAGCTGAGTCAATTACCTGCGATAACATTTTCACCTGCCCCTTTGGAGTTTTCAATCCCCAGGGATTTTCCACATCTTTCCCAATCAAAATCAGACCACCACGAGGGCCTCTGAGTGTTTTATGGGTTGTAGTGGTAATAATATGACAATGCGGCAGCGGATCTTTCAGCAATTTAGCGGCTATTAAACCTGCCGGGTGTGCAATATCGGCCATTAGTATTGCCCCGACCTTATCTGCAATTTCTCTCATTCGTTTATAATCCCAGTCACGGGGATAGGCCGATGCACCTGCAATAATCATTTTGGGTTTTTCTGCCAGGGCGGTTTTTTCCATTTCGTCATAGTCAATCTGTCCGTCTTCTTCTTTTACGGCGTATGCCACAGGGCGATAAAGAATCCCGGACAGGTTAACCGGAGCACCATGCGAAAGGTGCCCGCCATGACTCAAATCAAGACCCATAAAGGTATCACCCGGATTCAGGCAGGCCAGAAAAACTGCCGCATTGGCCTGTGCACCGCTGTGTGGTTGCACATTGGCCCATTCTGCACCAAAAAGTTCCTTTGCACGGTCAATGGCAAGTTGTTCGGTTTGGTCAACAATCTCACAACCTCCGTAATAGCGACGGCCAGGATATCCTTCTGCATATTTGTTGGTAAGCACACTTCCCATAGCTTCCATAACCTGCTCACTAACGAAATTTTCAGAGGCAATCAATTCAACACCATGCAACTGGCGTTGCTTTTCCTGTTCGATCAGTTCAAAAATCTTTTGATCTCTTTCCATAATATGTGTTAGTCTTTTATTTTGTTGAAAAATAAGCAGTTAAAACTGGTGGCAAAATTACTAATATTTTCTAAATCTCCATTTTTAAGTAACGCAATTATACCAAAAACCCTATTTTTACTGCCGGAATTATTAATCAAAACAAACATATGTAAATATGAAGAAATCAATTTTATTTTTTACTGCAGTTTTATGGATTATTTCCCACGTTTTTGCCGGTGAAGACAGCAATAAAATTGTTATCTCAAAATGGCTGAAAACAGCATCATATGAACTGGATTTCCCGGTATTTTATGATTTTGAAAACACAAAGGGAAAAACTTTTGAATTAACCGATTTACTGGAGTTTGATCATTTGCGGTTTGAAGATTATTTTCCGCAGGAAGGCAAACTACTTTCTAATGTGAACGGAAAAACTCTGACATGGACTTCTGATTTTACTGATGGCAACGGCTACGTATTTATTGATGAAGAAGAGACTGGTAATCCACGTGTGGCATATATTGCAGCTTATATCTGGGCTGACCGGTGGATAAATACCACTCTGGAAATCAAAAGCCCCCATATGCTCAGAGCGTGGCTCAACGGAGAATTAATCGGCACAAAACGATCCACAGAAAAGGAGGAAGGAACAGTAGGCCGGGTAAGTAAAGACCTGAAGTTGGAAAGAGGAAAGCACCTGCTGCTGATCAAAACCCTGAAACCGGCAGAAGCAACACTCGACTGGAAAGTTATGGCCAATCTGGAGATCAAAGACCCATGGTCAATTTCCGACATTGATATTTCAGTATCGCCGGCTAACCGCAAAAATATAAATCACATTCTTGACGGGTTTAAAATTTCCGGTATTCAACCTTCTCATGACGGAAAGTATTATTCTGTAAATTTCAGCAGGGCATTACCCCCGTCTGATCAATCCGAAAGATGGTCTGAAATTCGCCGTACCGAGGATAGGAAGGTGATTCATAGTTTCAGGCATTCACAAATTTCACGTTTACAATGGCTGCCTAACAGCAACCGCATATCTTATACCCATTCGCGCGGAGGTAAAACCACTTTGTACTTGCATGACTTTGAAAATGGACAAATTACAGAACTTATCAATGATCTAGACAATTTCAGAAGTTACAACTGGTCTCCAAATGAGGAGTTTATTATTTATACCATAAGAGAAGAAGGCAGTAGCATTGACACAGATATTCGCCGTGTTTTGGGGATGCAGGACAGACAATCGCACTTCAGGCACAGAAGCTTTATTTATCATTATGATATTCAATCGGGCAAACACCAACGCCTGACATACGGAAATCTTACTACTTCACTGCAGGATATCAGCCCCGACAGCAAACGTATTCTATTAAGCCAAAGCTTTCCCTATTACACTCAGCGGCCTTATTCAAAACAGAATATGTACATACTCAGTCTGGATGATATGACATTGGACGCACTCTGGCTTGATGAGTTACGGGGTGTGAGTGCAAGGTTCTCTCCTGATGGTAATTATTTGCTTGCAACCGGTGGCCCGTCTGCTTTTAATGAAGCTGGCCTGAATGTGCCTGAAGGTACAATACCAAACAATTACGACACGCAGGCATTTATTTACAACCTGAGAGACGGAACAGTTAATGCATTTACACGCGATTTTGACCCTTCTATAGCTTCAGTTTACTGGCATAAACCTGATAATGTAATTTACATGGTTACAGTTGATGAAGATTTTCGCAGAATATACCGTTACGATGTCCGCCGCGACCGGATCAGCCCGGTTGATTTGGGTGTGGATTATATTTCTTCAGCAAGTTTTGCTGATAATGCACGTACAGCAATAATCAGAGCATCACAAACCAATGCGCCATCGAAGCATTATTTGCTTAATCTTCGCAATATGCGCACAATTATTCTGGAAGATACTGAAGCTGAAATATACAGGCATGTAGAATTTGGAGAAGTAAAAAACTGGGATTTCACTGCTTCAACCGGAGTTGAGGTCAAGGGACGAGTATATTATCCGCCGGATTTTGATGCAGACAATACATATCCGGTCATTGTTTATTACTATGCAGGTACCACACCGGTAGGACGCACTTTTGGAGGGCGTTATCCTTTCAACCTTTGGGCAGGAAGTGGGTATATTGTGTATGTTCTGCAACCCAGCGGTGCAACCGGCTTTGGGCAGGAGTTTTCTGCTGCCCATGTGAACAACTGGGGTGTTACTGTTGCAGATGAGATAATTGAAGGTGCTCAGAAATTTTTACAAGCTCATCCTTATACAAATCCTGAACGAGTGGGTTGTGCAGGTGCATCCTATGGAGGGTTTATGACCATGCTGCTGATGACCCGAACCGACATGTTTACAGCAGCCATTTCCCATGCAGGGATAAGTTCGATAGCAAGCTACTGGGGAGAAGGTTACTGGGGATATGCATACAGCTCAGAGGCATCTGCAGGAAGCTATCCCTGGAATAATCATGAGCTTTACGTGGGACAGAGCCCTTTGTTTCATGCTGATCAAATAAACACACCGCTGCTTTTGGTAACAGGTGACAGCGACACCAATGTTCCTCCGGGTGAGAGCATTCAACTTTACACTGCACTCAAAATCCTCGGCCGCCCGGTCGAGCTTATCAAGGTAAAAGATCAGGACCACCATATTCTTGCTTACAGCAAACGCAAACTATGGCATAACGTAATTATGGCCTGGTGGGATAAATACCTGAAAGACCAGGGTGAATGGTGGGAAGACCAGTTCCCTGAAAAGAATTACTAATAAATTACAGAAAGCTATGAGATGACGTAAGGAAGCTTTTTTCTCTATACTAATCTGAAAATCAGGTTTCTCTATTAAACATGAGAGCCTGATTTTCGTTTTTTATCTCAATGTGAAAACCCTTTTGATATTAAACCCAAAATAAATATCCCCTTCAAGCCAGTTACCTCTTGTTTCAGTGAGGAAACCGGGTTCGAACATGGGCTGGGCATTGGTAAAATGAAGTTGAAATACATGTCCTCCGGTATCAAAGTCAAATCCTACTGAGAAAGTGTTAAAGAAATCCTCAGAGTACTGTGTATTTAGTCTGTAAAAATACTCAGCATTTAGAGTAACCCAGTTTGTAAGTGCCATTCGCCCACCGGCACCTAATACAAAAAAGTCATTGGGGTCATCTCTGAATTCAACAAGATTTCTGTGCACCCATGCCGGGGTGAGTTGAATACTAAGGTTCCTGGAAAACTTTCTTGCAATCAGCAGCTGATGAGCATAGCTTACACGGTGGGTAAAAGTATAATCTCTATCGGAAAATGCCCACCTTTGGCTTCTGATGTAAGCTCCTGAAAACCAAGAAACAGTTACCGGGATATTTTTTATTCCGCTTTGCTGACGCAATAATTTGTACTTTACAAAACCGTCATAGGTTTTTTCATAACTGCTGCGCCCAATTGAAACAGCCATACGATCATTTATACCATATTCAAAACCCAGCCTGATGGTTGCCTGGTCAAGACCCCAGAAATCATATGCACCTTGATTGAGCCGTCCGAAATGATGAGAGATAATAAAAATCAAATCACCCGGAAAGGGATTCTCTACAGACTGCCCATTGATTATTCGGGTTGTTAAAAATGTATTGGTGGTAAAATCCTGCTGTGGTTCTTCAGCATCCTCTTCAAGCATATCAAGCAAACCTTGTGCATCAAGTTTACCTGGCATGAAAAAAGCCATAAAAAGGACCAAAAGGATATAGCGGCTCTTCATCTTTTAATAATTTTTGGAGTGAATCTTATGGATTTTTCATTAAAAAACTTTAACGGCGTGTGAGATTTACACTTACTGTAACTTCTATCTCCGGTGCAATGTTACGGGCATATCGCGAAGGAATTGATATATTATAATCTTCTGGCCGGATAATGAAAACACTTTCACCAATAACATTGTCACCGCTGATACGTAAGGTTCCCTTTTCACTAATAAAGCGGGTTACATCTTTCATGGTAAGGTCACCTTCTACGGTAACCTCATATTCTCCGTCACTATTAAAATCAATTTCACCAATGTCAAGAATCTGTCCCTGGAATGTTGCGTTCGGATACTTGTGAGATTCCACGAAATTATCATTGAAGTGCTGTTGCATCAATGCTTTCTCGAAAGAAAAAGAGCGCATAACAACACGAAAAACAAATTCCCCCGTTTCGGCATCCAAAGCACTGCTAACCTGCCGGTTAACAGCTTCAATATTTTCAAGGGGAGCTTCCGAGAAGAATCTGATTGTTCCGTTGCGAGTTATGTAGGTTTGGCTGGTTGCCTCAAAAACAAAAAACAACACACATGTCAGTATGATTAATAAGTAATTTTTCATGTACCTGGGTTTAAAAAATGAATAAAAGAAAACCAACCGTATTCCCGGGATTTTCAGGGAAAGGAACAAAACTCCAGAATGACATCGCTGCCAGAGAAACCTGTACAAAAGCCTTTTATCAAAACTTCATCGCCCGGTTGCAAGCTTAGTGCTTTTTCAGAATGGTTTTCAAGCATTGTACATCTGACACCTTCATCGCCAAATAATCCTTCAGAAAAAGAAAACACGACAATTACCATATCTTCAATCTCTTCAATATCGGAAATCTGCCCTGTGATTTGCAAGACTCTGCCGTTATATTTTGACTCAGCTTCATTACGATTATCAATGAATGCCAGGTACAATTCTTCTGCGGTGAGTTCAAATTCCGGAGAAGCCTTTTCATAATCTCTGTGTGGTTTATTGTATACAAACCAGTAAACCAAAACCGCGGCTACCAAACCAAGAACCGCAACAGCTGCCAACCATTTAAGCCATGTTTTCATAACTGCAACTTTTAATTCCTATAAAACTGCAAGGTAACGATAATTGACATAAAAATCAATTATCCTCTGCTCCATCCTGCACCCAGGCCTGTATTTTCAATCTGATACACTCCTGCAGTATTGGCTGGCCCTGGGGCATGGGAGAATACCCGGGTTCATGATTTATGCTGCCAACAAGACGGCCATCAAGGGCAACTACCCGGAGACCTTCATAGGTTGCTGTTACTATACCGGCCGAAGGTGCCACAGTGCCATGACACGAATTGCAATATGTTTGCATGGTAGGTGCAATAAATTCTGCATAACTCACATCCGTTGTATCGCAAATATCATCTCCAAAAAGATCTTCTTCATTATCGGATGAGCAGGAAGCAAAGCATAACAAAGAGAATACAATTAAAAATGACAACCCTGCCCCCAGTTTATCAATTGACTTTAGCATGTTCAAATATTTTAAAAATTTATAGTTCAGAGATTCAGTTACTTTAAGCAACGGTGCAATTTATATATTTTTTTAATCGCTTTTTTAAAACATTGCAATAAACTACTAAAAACATGTCAATTTATAGTGAATATAAATAGGCTAAAAAAAAAATAGAAACAGGAGTTCCTTGTATTCTCAAAAATATGAAGAGTAAATAATAATAAGAATGTTGAGCCTGCAAAGAATAAATGGTAATTACTAATGATTTTTCTTAACACAAACTTAATATTTTGATTACATGAATTTAATAAATAGCTAATAATACTCAATTACATTTGTAATGTCTCAGTCCGAGATGAGGTTTTAACTTTTTCTATTCCTTTTACCTGATAAAGTATCAATTGAAACCGATTGTTTTTAAATAAAACATTATAAAGATGAAAAAATCAATTTTATTGTTTACGGCATTTTTTATGATTTCTGTTGCTGGTTATAGCGGTAATATAAAAGAATCAGCAAAAGAAGCAGAATTCACATTCAGTGTAAGCGGTATGGTACTGGATACTTCTACCGGTGAAGCTCTTGCAGGAGTAAAGGTTATATTGGAAGAAACCGACACTCATGCCTATTCGGATTTTGATGGAAAATTTGTAATTAACGGGTTAACATCTGGGGATTACACGCTTTCGGCATCTTTCATTTCTTATGAAAGCACTTTTCTGACGATAAACTCCGATATTATTGAAGATCAGAAAGAGATTAAAGTGAAACTTGATAAGATTACCAAATAAAAAAATTATTGCAGAAAAAATTAACGGAAATAAAAACCGGGATAGTTTCCTGAACAAGCCCCTCCACAAACCCAATACTTATCCAAATCCTCAGTCTTCCCCGGCTGGGGTTTTTTTATTAATCAAAATCCTTTTCATTGAGTAGTTTACCTGTATGGTCATACATTTTCCATGTTCCACTCCGGTTTCCCATGTTATAAGTCATATCATACAATAAAACTCCCTGTTCATCCCACACATACCATTTTCCATGTTTAAGTCCATTTTGATACTCAGCCTGGGCTGTTTTTTGTCCCTTTTCGTTCCATGTGATCCATATTCCGTGCATTTGTCCTGCTCTGTAGGAGCGTAATTCATTCTGCTGCCCGCAATTATAAAAAATCTTCACTTCACCATCAATTTGGCCGTTTGAGATTTGCATCTCCGTTTTTAATTTCCCATCCGGGTAATATTCAGTGTATTTCCCCGTGAATAACTTATTATCCGGTCCATAAAAAAATCCGTCTTCTCCTTTACTGATCTCCTGTCCGTAAGTCATCGCAAAAACAAGGATACTAAACAGGAAGCTGAAAATCTTTTTCATGTCAAAATGGTATTAAATATGTATTTTTTGTGAGGTTCCTTTACAAAATTGAATAAATATATTTCAATTCCTTACCGTAATTATACTGTTTTTGAAACTATACAGTTTCAAATCTAATGAAAAATGTGATGCGAAAGTTGTAAAAATTCGAAAGGTGTGAGATTAATTAACTTTAACATCATAACGCCACTCTTGTTTCTCTTTATCGTATTTCAACCTGTCATCCGGCCATTCTATGATCAAACGGTTATCCAGATATTTTTCAATATTACCTTCTGTAAGGGCAATAAATAAATCATCTGCAATCTCTCTCAGATACTCTTCTTGAAGGATCTGGGTGACAAAAACCTCCTGATAATTTTGCAATTCAAGATTTACACCCAGCCTGTATTTTCCACCAATCGCCCTGCGATTACCAAATGGATGACGAGCAGGTCTTATAATGTAGAAGTAATGCAGTTCGTTTTCATCAACGTAATAGCGATATATGTAAAAGTCACGTGCCTGCTGAATATAAAAGTTTCTGTACCGGGGTTCATGACGGGTTATATAATTGGTATTGCGGGGTTTTACGCCCATTAAGGTAACAATATTAACCAATAAGGTATCCTGCTCTTCTTTAGGAATATACCTGTCGATATGAAATCTGTCTTTTGGAGGAAACAAAATAAAGAATCCTACTGATGAAATAACAATAACAAGTACAATTGTAATTGTAAATCGTTTTGCTGATTTTTGAGTCATGATATCTCTGGGTTAAGCTGTAAAAATCTTTTAGATTGCGAATGCATACGGCTATAATTAATCAAAGTGAGGAGCGCTTTTTAAGCATATCCTCACTTTGTTGGTTTTTGTGGTTATTTTATTGTTAAAAATATACCTGGATACCCGGCAGCCATTCTGCCCAGCCTTCTGTCCAGTCTTCCGAACCAAATGCCCCAATAAATGGAACCTGTTCAAACTGATCAGCCTCTGGCACATTATCCCAACGGGCTGAATTAAGTAATATGGAACCCGGCAAAGGCAATACACCCGGCTTTTCAACTACGTCAAATATTGTTGGATCAATTCCGGCATCCTGCCATTTGGCCAGCCTGATATTACCATATTCGGGAGTATTAAACCAATTGACTACATTGAAAACATCACTTTCGTCCTGTTTGAGTGAAACACCTCTTGGAGCATTGGGATGGTTTCCTCTGGGATCACCGTTTTCATCAAGAAATGGCAGGCCATCTACAACACCTTCCAAAGCAGGGTCGTAGACACCTCCATATCCATTACCTCCCCAACCTTCAATACCGGCCAGGATAACATTTCTCAGCCTGAGGTCATCATTGAGTGCATGGGCACTTGAATTACCTCTGGCATCATCAATATAAACACCGGTTGGATAGCCGGTCATGAAAGAGTTGTAAATACGGAGCATACTGTTTCTTCTGAGCTGGGCAGCATGCTGGAAGTTAGTATTGATAGCCGTTTCGCGTGTCTTTTTTGGCCCTATATTGGTAATATTTGCAAACCGGGCTGCAGTAAATGGCTCTGCATCAGTTCCCTGGCCATTATTATCCACTTCAAATCCATTGGAACCTGACTGGTCGGCCAGGTTTGCACCTCTGATTGACAATCCAAACTGAATATATCCCTGGAAACCAAAGTCTACGTCCCAGTCATCATCAAGGTTATGATAGGCAATGAGGTATTTACTGTTTACAGAACCGCCGAACCATTCAAAAGCATCGTCCAGACCATAAGAAGCCATCACATATTCAATTACGGTTCCTTTTCCTACACTACCCATGGTAAGGGTATTCACCTCTTCATTTGGGTTGATGGGAATACCGGCATACTCAATGCGAACAAACCTGATGACTCCCGATGATTCATTTACATCATCCAGCGCTGCGCTACCTCCATGATATCCACCATATCCGCCTTCCAACTCAATGTTGGGTCCCTGGTTGTTTACAACACGTCCGCATACTACAAGACCACCCCAGTCACCGGGAAGTCTTTGTCCAACCGGAGCCTCAGAAGTCATTACAATGGGGTTTTCTCTTGTTCCATCTGCAAATATTTTGCTCCCACGCTGCACAATTAGAGTGCCTTTGGATTCTTTATCACCAATAATCAATGTACCTGGTTCTATGGTAAGTGTTCCAAATTCCTGGGTAAATGTTCCGTCACCTTGTAATTCATCTTTACCAACCCTTACAAAACCATTAATACGATATATAGTATCAGCATACCATACATGATCCCCCAATAGATTACCGGCAGCAATCTCCCTGATGGGTTTTGCTGTGACCCGGATTTCAAAAAACACAGGTTCAGATGCTCTTTCCTCAGTATCAACAGCTGTAAATGTCAGGTTGATGACTGAACCAATGGGTTCATCAACCGTGTAGGAGTATTCCCATTCATATGTGGTGGGTCTTCCTGAGATTTGTTCTGATGCAAAAGGAACTCCGTTTTTCAGCACATTGATTTGAACCAAACCTTCCGGAGCATTGATAGTTAATTGGGTAATTGCCTGGTTACCAATTGAGTTGAATGCCTGAGTTGCACTCAGGGTTATGCTTGGCCTTGCTCCTAATTGCTTGTCATCATCATCTTTGTCGCAGGATTGAAATAAAAATCCCATACTCAGCAAAGTAATGCTTGTAAACAATACCGCTGTTCTCTGTTTTAAATTTTGCTTTAAAAAATTCATTGTTGGTTTACTTTTAGTTTTAAAATAGGTTATGTAATTAATGGAATGGTTTTATAAAGAAATTTTTCGGTTCAAAAGTAGTTTTGAATTGGTTTCGCTGTGTGAATTTTACATTAAGAAAATCTGATTAAATTGTTAAGCAAAATCAATTAACTGACTGTTTATCAGCTCTAAATATATTAATCATATGGTAATATAAACATAACAATTACTTAACATTGGCACTTTTTTATCGGGCTAATTTTGCACTTGAATTCTTTAATTATATAATTCTTATCCAGAGGATATTTAAACTAAAGAGTGCTCTTTGAATAAAGAAAAACAGAACCCAAAAAGCTTTCTAAATAATCCAGAATCTTATGAAATCCACAATTAAGTTATTATTTGCCTTTTTCCCAGCCTTATTCTTTCAATTTCATATTTATGGACAGGGTGGAATTATTGAGGGGATTGTAGTTGATACTAAAACCCGTGAAACCATGGTTGGAGCTACAATTATGATAGAGGGTGCATCAATCGGAACTACCGCAAACCTAAATGGAGAATATCGCTTAACCAATGTTCCTGTGGGGAAAGTTAATTTGCGTGCATCATTTATTTCTTATGAACCGGTTGTAATTGAAAATATAACAGTTGAACGTGGCAGAACCATAACCATTGATATAGAAATGGAACTGGTAAGCCAAACCCTTGAAGGGGTAACAGTTACTGCCCGCAGAACAACTTATACCGAAACATCTCTTATTCAATCTATTCGCAGCAGCCAGGTGGTCACAAGCGGGATTTCGGCCCAGCAGATTACCCGCTCGCAGGATAGTGATGCTGCGCAGGTTGTCAGAAGAATACCCGGTATTACGATCGTAGAAGATCGTTTTATTGTTGTACGTGGTTTGAGTGAAAGATATAATACGACCATGTTGCATAATACCCTGGCACCAAGCATGGAAGCTGATATCAGATCCTTTTCTTTTGATATGATACCTGCTTCGCAGATTGACCACCTTCTGATTTTTAAAAGTCCTTCACCGGATTTACCTGGCGATTTTGCCGGGGGTGCAATTAAAGTTATCACAAAATCCATCCCCGACAGAAGTGGTTTTGAAATGTCCTACACCAATCAGTATGATGATGGTACAAGCTTTAACCCGTTTTTCATATCTGAAAGGTCAAATATTGCATGGACAGGCTTTGGAGCAGACTTCTTCGGTCTTCCTGATGGGTTTCCTGATGATCTCAGAACCATAACAAATGATCCTGACGCTTTGCAGGTTGCAGGCATATCAATGAATAACATATGGTTACCAAAGGGAAATAATGCCTTTCTCAGCCAAAGTGGTTCATTGACAGGTAGCCTTGTATTTAACCGAGGGAATATGAGAGTTGGAACCATTTCCACACTTACCTACAACAATTCAAAATCATCGAATACAATCTTCAGGAGTGATTACAACGCCTATAATTTTGTTGACGACATCAGCCTGCCTTTGTATAATTTCGAAGATTCAAAATATACCAATAGTATTAAGCTTGGTGTATTGCAAAACTGGGGCATTGAATTGGGCGAAAATCATTCTTTCGAGATCATTAATCTTTATAACAACATAAGCACATATAATTATGTTAACCGGCTGGGGAATCACATTGACTTTGGCTTCAACATGAATAATCATGCCTTTCAGCAAGTATTCAGAGGCTTATATTCAGGACAGGTTAATGGCGAACATCATTTTTTTGACAAATCAACCACTTTCGACTGGACTTTGGGAATTACAAGTTCCTTCAGAGATATGCCGGATTACAGACAATACCGGAGTGAAAGACCTATAAATTATATTGAGGGATTAGATGATTTTGAAATATATGTTCCTATCGGTGGCGCTCAGCCTTATTTTATGGGGCGGTTCTTTTCATATATGGAAGAAAGCGGCAATTCATTGGGTGCAAATATCAATCAGAAAATCAACCTGAGTTCACTGATTCATGATTTCAAACCCGAAATAAAAATGGGATTTCTTACCACTTCAATGGAGCGTGATTTCAGGGCCCGCAACATTGGCTATACCCAGGCACCTTTTTTTGATATGAATTTAAGAGCTTTAAGAATTGACTCACTTTTTCACCATGAAAATATAAATAATTTTGGTGGTATTAAGCTGGATGAGCAATCTAACCCTAATGACTCATATGATGTATCTAACAAGCTTTTGGCTTACTTTGGAATGATCTCAGTTCCCTTTGGTGAAAAAGCCAGTGTGGTGGGTGGAGTAAGAATAGAAAACAATCACCGTATTCTTAACAGTGCAACCACCGGAGGACCTGTAAAAGTTGACAATAATGAAACGCATATTCTGCCTTCGATCAATGTAACTTATAACTTAACAGACAGGTTCTTAATCAGAGGCGGATATGGGAAAACAATTAACCGCCCCGAATTCAGAGAGCAGGCTCCATTCGGCTTTTTTGACTTTGACAATAACTGGGTTGTCAGCGGAAATCCGTTTTTAAAGACCGCCGAAATAACCAATTACGATTTTCGCCTGGAGTATTATCCTTCTTTGTCAGAAATAATCTCATTATCCGGTTTTTACAAGGAATTTGAAAATGCAATTGAGCGTATTGTACTAATCGGTGCAGGCTCCGGAGGGTCAAAAAACTTTTCTTTTGGCAATGCAGACAAAGCATTCATTTACGGCTCGGAAGCTGAAGTTAAAAAAAGTTTATCCGGATTGACTTCCCTGAAATTCATAAACGATCTCTCTGTATATTTTAACGGAACGATTCTTTACAGCGAAGTAGAAATCGGTTCAGGCAGCCGCTCGGAGGGCAGAGACACCGACCCCCGCCCATTGCAGGGCCAATCTCCTTATATTGTCAATGCAGGTTTGTTTTACAATAATATAGAAGCCAATCTGGAGGTTAATATCCTTTACAATATAATTGGTAAAAGATTATTTACAGGAGGATTTACAGAGCTGAACCGTCCCGAAATAATGTCTTATCCAGATGTTTATGAAATGCCCAGAAACTTTATCGATATTACTGTTTCCAAAAGATTAACAAGGAATATGAACCTGAGAATAAAAGCTGAAGATATTCTTAATGAATATATAGTATTTATCCAGGATGCCAATCAGGATGGAATTTTTGATAAGGAAAATGACCAGACGCTAAGAAGGTACAAGCCTGGGGTTTCATTCAAACTCAGCCTGGGATTAAAATTTTGATTTAAAGCATATCAGCAGCTAAATATCCTGGAAAAGTTCTTTTTTTGATGCAGAAAATGTAAAAACACCCGGGCGGTATGACCGGGTGTTTTCATTTTCTTAACTAAACGTGGTTTTAATCATCCAGATCAAACTCTTCTATTTCATCATCCTCATTCCTGAAGGCGTCTTCATCAACTTCATGATAATCGTCGTGATCTTCAGGTTCATCTTCCTGGTCTAATAAAGAATCGTCAGAGCTTTTAAAAATAGTCGGGTCGATGGCAAGTATTTTTTTCAATTCTTTCTGAACTTCATTTTTTTTACCTGTTTCAACCAAAATTTCGGTCTTGAGTAACAGTGCGAGAAGTGATTTTGGATTCAGCTTGAGGCTTATGGTAATAAATTCAAGTGCAGCCTTTTGCTCCTTGTTGAAATAAGCGACCAAAGCTTTTCCGGTCCAGGCCTCTGAGCACTTTCCATCCAGATCGATACATTTTTCAAAGCATTGTGCTGCTCTTTGATAGTTTTTGGTAACCAGGAAGGCACCCCCCAGATCCAGATAAGCTTCAAAATCATCTCCTGCAATTTCTATGGCTTTTTCAAGATCTTCAATGGCTTTATTTGTGTCATCATCGGCTCCGTGAGCAAGGGCACGTAAGTGATAAGTTCTTGAATCTTCAGGGTTAATCTTTTCGAGTTTCTGATAAATTTCCAGAGCTTTTTCCGGTTCATTTTTTCGCAAATAACAACCTGCCAATCCATGTAAAGCTTCCGAATGCCGATCATTAGCTTCAATTATATCAGAATAAATCTCCTTTGCAGCATCAAAATTCTTCTTTTCAAATTTCTTCCATGCCTGCTCCAGCAATATATTAATCTCAATGCCTGATGGTTTCTTCATAAATAAACTCCAATAGTTTTTGGTTTAATTGCATGGCTAAATTAAAAAAACAGTTCATTAAAAAAAATTTTTTTATTAAAGTTATTTAATTTGAAGAATATTTAAGACAGACTTAATAGTTATATAAACATCTCTTAATTTTAGTTTAACACCCCTGACCAAATATGACATTATATTTGCTTTGTTGATTATTATGTATCAAGAGCAATCTCTTTAATTATAATTTTCTTCATGTTGTGTTTTGTTGATTAATCTGAGTAAAAGGCCGGGGCCAGCTCCCGGCTTTTTTTAAATCAATGAATTTACCTGATATACTTGCCTTTTATGACACATTCACTTATCAACGAAAAAATTAATACCTCTGACGAACATACAAACGTCGGCACCCATGGGTCAGTTGTTTTAAAAGTATGGCTTGTAACAGCCAAAATGGGATATGGTCATTTAAGGGCAGTTTATCCTTTACAGGAATTGGCTTATGAAGGTATTTTATCAGTTGGAGATAATCAAAATACTCCTGAACATGAGCGCAGGCTCTGGAAAAAGATACTGGGTATATATGAATTTCTTTCAAGAGCAAAAGGAACACCCATTATAGGGAAGTTACTATATAACATTCTCGATTTTTTCCTGAGAATCCCATCTTTTTATCCAAGAAGGGATTTGTCAAAAACAACGTTTCAGGTAAAAATGCTTAATTCGAGTATCAGGAAGGGATTATGTAAGGGAATGCTTGATAAAATCAGGGAAGAAAGATTGCCGGTTTTAAGTAGTTTTTATGCCCCGGCTATAGCTGCTGACATGCAAGGACAGCACAGTGTATTCTGTATAATATGTGATACTGATTTAAACAGAGTGTGGGTAAGTCCCGACCCATGGGAAAGCCGGATTGAATATTTTGTCCCGACAGGAAGAGCTGCCAGAAGATTGAAAGACTACGGAGTGCCAGAAAACAGAATACATCTTACTGGGTTCCCTTTACCAAAGGAAGTCCTGGGAAGTCCCCAACTTGACCTGCTTAAAAGTGATCTGGGGCAAAGATTACACTATCTGGATCCAAAACAGCGTTTCTGGCCATTTCATCGCAGAAACATTGAATATTTTCTGGGGAAAGATAACTGCGATTTTAAAAATTTACGAAAACTAACAATAACTTACGCGGTAGGTGGAGCAGGTGCCCAAAGAGAATTCGGGAAAAAAATTGCTTTAAGCCTGAAAGAGAAGCTACTAGCAGGAAATCTAACTCTGAACCTTGTGGCAGGGACCCGGGTGGATGTCCAGGATTACTTTCTTGATATACAGGAAGAAATTAATTCAGAAAACATACATGTGATTTTCGGCAAAAATTTCCATGATTACTTTCATAAATTTAACCAGATAATTCGCCAAACGGATATACTTTGGAGCAAACCCAGTGAATTAAGTTTTTATGTGGGCCTTGGAATTCCTCTGATTATGACTCCTACAATTGGAGCCCAGGAAAGAGCTAATAAGAAATGGATCAGAGATATCCAGGCAGGTTTTAAACAAGAAGATCCAAGCTTTACGGATCAATGGCTTTTTGATATGCTTTTTAAAGGCAGGTTGGCAGAATCCGCCTGGGCAGGATTTCTGAAAGCAAGAAAAAAAGGAGTTTTCAATATTGAGAACTTTCTGAAAAACGGGCAACTACCTGAATCTGGTCAACTTATCAGATAACCTTAAATACACACAAACTTAATCGTATCGTAAACATTGCTTTAAATTGATTTAACAATGGATACTTAATTTTGCATGTACTATCTGACAAACTCATGCAAAAGAAGCATTTGTTTCTTTACCTGAAAACCGGCGGCGGCCACCTTGCCCCTGCCCGATCAATCGCCAATTATATCAAAATCAAGCATCAGGACAAAGTTCATCCCGTTTTAACAGATGGGTTTATAGGAGTAAGCAAATTTATCCGGTATTTTGTGGAGGACGGTTATCGCCTTTCACAGGCTAAGGCAATCTGGTTATACGAATTGCTTTATGCTATAAATAAAATATCAAATGTGGCAAAGCTCACCGCCTTTATTATCTCCATTTTTATTAAACCTCATCTTAAAAAGCAAATTATTGAAGAAAATCCTTCTAAACTAGTCATTTTCCACTTTTTCCTCATTAAACCCGTATTGGAAATAGTAAAAGAAAACCAATTGAGTATTCCGGTTGTGGTTGTTGTAACAGACCCTTTTACTGCTCATCCAATATGGTTTCTGGAAAAAAGTCCAAAATTTATTGTATTTTCTGATCAATTGAAAGGGCATTGCATTCAAAAGGGTATCGATAAAGAATCTGTTTCTGTTTTCCCATTCATACTTGATGAGAAATTTACCAGACCTTTGAGTAGGGTTTTATTACATTCCATAAAAAAGAACCTTGGATTTAGTATTGGGAAAAGAATCATTTTAATATTGGGAGGTGGTGATGGAATTCCAAAAGGTAAAAAAATCCTGAAAAACATTCTGAAGAATAATCCAGTTGCAGAAGTTGCTATAGTATGCGGCCATAATCAGGCACTTTATAAAAAAGCGTGGGAATTAAAAAGTAATTATAATTTCAATAACCTTAAAATTTTTGGTTACGTTGATTTTATCTATGAACTTATAAATATTTCAGATGTGGTAATTACCAAATGTGGGGCAAGTACGTTTATGGAAATTCTGATTTCAGGTAAGGTGCCGGTGATAAACAATTATATATGGGAACAGGAAAAAGGCAATATGGAGTTTGTATGTGGCAATAAACTCGGTTTTTATGAAAAAGATACCGGAAAACTTCCTGCCAGAATCAATGAATTGTTTTATAACCCACAAATTTATAATACATATAAATCCAATATTAAAAGAATGTATTTGCAAAACGGCACCCCTCAAGTATCGGAATACATTGCATTAAAATGAAATATAGATGAATTTACTAATTATATCTGATTTGCATATTGGCACCAATGATCACTTTGAAACATTTGGCTGGAAGGCAGATGAGTTTATCCTGGCTCTTGAAAAAATAAGAACCGAAGAAAAAATTGACAGGATTATATTGAATGGCGATGTTTTTGAATTATACAAATATAGTTTTGAAGAAATCTGCCATAAAAATCCCGAAATCATAAATTATCTGCTCAAAGACCCCTGTATAACTTATATCAAAGGAAACCACGATGCCGTATGCCCTTATGGTACCAATAGCCTTGAGTTTATTAACACGGAAGGCAAAAGTATCTATATTGAACATGGTCATTGTGCTGATTTCCTCAATGGAACAAGATTAGGCAGAAAAATTCAAACCTTGGGGTTTAATCTTTTGAGATTTGGCATTAAAAACAAATTCATTTTTAAAACTTATAAAAGAATTGTGTTATTTAATGAAGCTGTTAATAGAATACCAAAAAAATATGATTCTATTAAATATCTTACCCATGCATTAAGATTGCTTAAAAATTATGATATGGTGATTTTAGGACATACCCATAAAATAGAATCCCATAAAACATATTATTCGAGCAGCAAAAAGCACTATATAAACAGCGGTACCTGTTCGATGGGACGATTTCAGGGTATAATTGTTAATACCAATACCATGAAATATGAAACCTTAAAATTTAAAAATTTAAAGGAATTATTGAAAGATTACAGGAAATCAAAACCGATAATCCGGGAACTTGCACTCACCGCGTGATTCAGAACATATCATTAATTGTATCCGGGACAAA
>REDJ01000093.1 GCA_007693555.1 Bacteroidota bacterium | reverse complement strand
TACCAATGTGGCAGAGAGTAATTGGCAAGATCTGGAAGTATATCCCAATCCGGCTACCCGGATCCTGTATATTCAATCCCCGGCCACCCCTGACGCCATAAGGGTATTTGATCTGAATGGCAGGGAAGTTTACCGGTCAGAAAGCCCCCGGGCTTCGTATCAGCTCACCATTGATAATTTTGAAGAGGGGTTGTACCTCATACAGGTATTGTTTGGAAACGATCTGCAAACCATAAAAGTTATTATACAGCCCTGAGAATATTTTTCTGAATTTATAAAATGAAGCAAAGGATTTCAGCAACGGTTATTTTTTTGCAGAACACCCGGCTATGTTGAAATCCTTTGCTTTATTGATTAAAAGCTGATCCCGGGTAATGATCAGGCTCAAAAGCAAACCATTTAAATTTATACCCATATTCCCATTCTGTTTCCCAGGCTATCCTCAGGATATTGGTCTGAAATATTCCGAAGCTTCTCTCCACGTGTATAGTTCAATACTGCCAGGCAGAGTGCATCTGCCATATCATCTTTGTTTGCTTTAATCCTGAGAGCGTTATTTTCAAGAAATGATTGAAATAAACTTCCTGCCGGAGGATAATGCTTTTCAAGAATTTGAATCCTTTCTGTTATGCCTTCTTTTGTCTTTTTGGAATGTAGCAGGGGCTGGTTATTATTCAGGAATTGAAAGGCCAGTTCAGGATGCGATTCAAGAATTTTGCCACGCCATTTCGGATGTAAATGTAGAAAAGCATTTACTTCCCTGATTTTAGGAACGATATTCCAGCTTTGTTTGCTGAGTTTTTTACCCAGTATTTCAAAATTTACCCTGCTTGCATCCACATAACTTTTCTCGTAAAGAGCTTCTATACAGGGCGGACTGAAGATGGAAGAGTGTTTTTTCCCCAGCATTTTTCGCGCATCTGCATCACAAGGTCTTTGAATAAATACAGATGATTTCTTTTCCAGAAGTCCAACAGGCATATCCACAAGAATTCGTGATTGCGCAGGGAAATTGTTGATAATTTTTTCCAGGCTTTCATCAAAATTATATCCATGGTCTTCGTTTTGGATGTATATGAGTAGCCATCCTTTTCTGCAAGCATCGATACCGGTGAATCGTCTTTTGAACATATAAATTGAGATAAAAAGAAAAAAAGTTGCTATTGGCCGAAATAAATGCTATTTTTGCACAAAGCTTATTCTAACCAAAACCAATTCCCATGAGAACTTTTTCATTTTTACCGCTTTTTGCCATTTTTGGTTTATTCCTGCTTAATAGTTGCGATAAAGATTTATTTGACGTAACAGAAACCTTTACTTTCGAGCATGAATTCGTTGTATTCGAAAATGATGACTCCTTCCAGGAGTTTGTCTCCATCAACCTTTCACAAAAGGAAACTCTCATTGAACAATATGGTTCAAAAATCAAAAAAATTGAAATCCAGGAGGTAAAATACCACCTGAAAGCGCATACCGGCTCACAGGAACAAAAACTTGTAAATCTGAGCCTAAAATCTGCAAATGCAGATGGTTCTGATCCCCAGAGTATAGTTGAGCTGCAGGACGTGGTTCTGTCAGGTTTGTTGAATAACCCAACTGTTCTCAATGTCAATTCACAGGGGATTCAGAAGTTGAATAATCTTATCGAAAATTCTCCGCATAGCTTTGGGTTATTTATGGAAGCGCAGGTTGACGAAACACCCGCAGATTTCACTGTAGTGTTTACTTTCAGGACCAGAATGACAGCTAATCCTTTGAATTAGCAATCAGCTCATCAAGTTCGGTTAATATTTTTTTTCTTGTAGCTGAAGTTATCCCGGTTTCATTCAGAACACCGGGTTTTTCTTTTAGTTGCCGGCACAAAACTATATCTTTTGACAGGAGAAATTCCTTCTGTTTTTTCGTCAGATTGGTCAATACGGTAATGGGAAAAACCCTGGCCTCTTCAACCATATCCTTTAATGCTTTGTTTTTTGGCATGCTCCAGCTAAGCATATGCAACCCTGCACAACGGCCATAATTCACAGCATCTTCTGTAAACCGGGTATTGGTTACTACCCAGCCAAAAAACCGGGTATTTTTGTGTTTTGGTGTTTTTTCCCTGAATTGAATAATATCATCAACACGTGAACGCACATAAAGAGGAACTCTTACATTGCAGTATTTACCGGGGCTGTTGTAAAACTTACATTCAACCAAATATTGTGTGTTTTCGAAGTCTGCCACAATATCCACTTCATGGGTTACACATTTACCCTGAAGGACCTCTCCCACTTTTACCTCAAAACCATGATGAACAAGTACCTGGGCAACAAATTGTTCAAAAGGATACCCCGTGGGACCAAGCTCCATTATCGCGTTTTTAAGACTATATCTTGCTGCATCAGAACTTTTTCTTTTACGCAGCATACCAAAGGCTTTTCTGTATATTTCCTTTGTTGTCATACCTTCACTTAGCGTTGGTAAAATACTGGACACAATTTCTTCAGCAGTATCTTCACCTGTTCCGGCTCTTTTCAGTGAATTTCTCAGCTTATCAGGATCAAATGCTTCCTTTTCTCCGGAAGCCTTCTTAATGATTACGGATTTACTCATAGGTGCGTTTTATACTTTCCCGGATAAAGATAGAAATTGTTTTGAAAGTATTTATCGGTTAGAGAGGTTTATAATGTTAGTATAGCTTATATCCTCTGCCAAAAAAACAAAAGACTGCCCGTAATTAGGCAGTCTTTTGATATCCGGCCTTAAAATGCAGGCCTGAGAAATAAACAAAACCAAATTTAATTATTTAACCATGATGAGTACATCCAGACAAGTTTTTCCTGTTCACGGATATAGTCGCTGGCCATGGCGTTTGTACCTTCGTCATCCATTTTGTCTGACAATTCAAGAATTATTCGTTGCTTTTCGAGCAGAATCTGAAATGCATCCAGAATTCCTTTTACACAGACTACATCTTCTGAAGCATCTTTGATGGCTTTTACATCAGAAATCTTCATATAATCATCAAAAGTATGCAAGGGTGTGCCTCCAAGGGTGAGAATTCTTTCGGCAATTTCATCAATCTTTGCATGAAGGTCATCATATAGCTCCTCAAACTTTGCATGTAGCTCGAAAAACTTATGTCCGCGTATATTCCAATGGAATCCGCGTGTATTCTGATAGAATACCTGGTAATTTGCCAGGAGATCATTTAATTTTTCAATCAATTCTTTAACCTGATTGTTTTCAAGTCCAATCTGATTTGTTGTATTTGTCATAATTATAAAATTTTAAGTTAGAAATTAATTACTCGAAAAATTCGATTTTTACTCGAATTTTCCCATCAATTGAAGCTTAATATCCTCAATTTTAAATCCGTCAATTCTCTTTTTTTCGAAATACTCCTGCAATATTTTATCAAGCTCAGGGTCAAAAAAATCCTCAACACGATCGCTGCTTAAACAATACATATGGTGGTGATGATCAGATACAGCATCATAGCGCATAACGCCAGATTCGGTTTTTACCCTCTTCACTATACCTTTATTCACAAGCACGTCTAAAATATTGTAAACCGTAGTCGGTGAAAGTCCTGGTATGCTGTTGTATACTTCCTTATAAATTTCTTCTGCACGCGGATGATTCAGCTTTTCAAATGCCTGCATGACTGCCACACGCTGTGGTGTAACTTTTAATCCGCTTTCGCTTATGCTTTTCGCTATTTCCTGAATAGTTTTCATAACTATAATCATTAACAACTTTAAAGCGAGAATTGTTTTTAAACTGGAATCAATACAAATTAGAAATTATGTTAAAGTAGTGTGATGGTGCTTTAGGGAGGGGAAATAAAAAAACCGGCAGGTAACCACACCTGCCGGTTCAATCCACAATTAAATAACCACAAAAACTAATACACTGTAAAAACCAATGAGAACTATTGGTATTTTCATGTTTGTTTGCCTTAATACAAAAGTAGAATAATTATTTTGAAATACGATTTAAAAAAAGTTAAGGGGTGTTAATTACTGTTAAGTATTTACATAGTTTAATTGTGAGCATGATTTATTCGCCAGGTATTAACAAATATTTTGTTTTCAATACATTAGGCCAATTAAATTATGTTAAAATCAAAACAATCGCCTATAGTGTTTGTAATTTTACTGCTGTGAATAGATTATATTTCACAAGTGTTAAACAATGAAAAAGAACGTAATCATATTTGTAATAGTTATAATAACCCTGTCGCTTATTGGTTTGGTAGGTATGCAACTATACTGGATGCGCAATGCATTGTCAGTAAAAGAATCAAATTTTAACAGGGGAGTAAGTGAGGCTGTTAGTGCGGCCATAAATAAGTATAATAAGATTGAAATGGCTAATGTCATTTTGCATCGTCAGGAACAGGACAGGAAATTTGAGCGCTTTTTTGAAACCGTTGATTCCATTAACCGGAGACATTATCGTGAAGTAATGGCTGCAATGGAAAATGACAGACATGGTATTGACGAGCAATTGCCCGGCTGGCAGCCAGAGCCATACTATCCCTTTAACGAGCCTTTTTTTGAAAGAAGGAGAGCTGGAGTTACTTCAGATACTGCATTTTCAGGTAATAACCCGGCAATGAATGAGAGGGGTTACGCCATGCGTTCGGGCTCAGGTAACCAGGCAATTGATCCCCTGGCAGAATTTTTTCAAAGAAGCAAGTTTGTAAATGAATTGTTTGACGATCTTTTTTCCGGAAATTACCTTTACAGTTCTTCAGCAGCAGAAAATAAAAATCTGTTGGACTCATTGTTAAGCCGTGAACTTGAAAGGCAAGGTATCAATACAGAATTTGAGTTTGGTATTTACGACCCTTTGTATAATACTTTTCTTGCACAAAAAACAGGGAATTATCCCAGTGAACTCCTGCAGCAAGGATATATGTTCAGTTTGTTTCCCAACGATGTGTTTCGCAATCCCGAGTGGTTATTTTTGTACTTTCCAAATCAGAAAACATATCTGATACAGCAAATGAATATTATGACTGCTGTTTCTACAATATTTATTCTTGTCATTATCAGTTCATTTACCTATACAATAATCACCATTATTCGCCAGAAAAAACTATCTTTGATAAAGAATGACTTCATTAACAATATGACCCATGAATTGAAAACGCCCATATCCACAATTTCGCTGGCCTGCCAGGCTCTTAGCGACCAGGATGTGCAAAAGTCGGAAATTCTCTATCAAAACTATATCAGGGTAATTAATGAGGAAAATCAGCGCCTGGGTATGATGACTGAAAAGGTACTGCAAACGGCACAATTAGAAAAAGGAAAGTTACGTTTAAATAAAGTAGGGTTTAATTTGCATGATGTTATTGAAGATGCTATTCAAAAGATTGATCTGCAATTAAAAACCAGGCATGGAAAGATCTTCACCAATTTGAATGCTGAGTTCAGCTTCCTGGAAGCTGATAAAGTGCATCTTACAAATGTGGTATTAAATTTGCTGGATAATGCAATCAAATACTCGCATGAGGCACCGCATATTACTATATCTACTGAGAATATGAACAAGGGCATAGTAATTCATGTTGAAGATAAAGGTATGGGCATTAGCAAGTCCAACCAAAAAAAGATATTTGAAAATCTTTACAGAGTATCAACCGGCAATATTCACAACGTTAAAGGTTTTGGATTGGGGTTGAGCTATGTAAAAGCTATTGTGGAATTACACGGAGGAGACATTAAACTACAAAGTGAATTGAAAAAAGGTTCCAGATTCAGTGTTTTTGTACCCTTTGGGTTCGATGAGAATTCTTCCGATAAATCATAAAACTTTGATTAGGAGGTTATAAGCTATGGATACTAAAAAAATAAAAATTTTACTTGCAGAAGATGATCCCAACCTGGGAACCATTCTAAAAGCTTTCCTGGAAGCCAAAGGTTTTCCTGCAAAGCTTGCTGTTAACGGCGCTGAAGCTTACAATATGTTTTTGAAGGAATCATTTGATTTCTGCATTTTTGATGTAATGATGCCTGAAAAGGACGGATTTACACTGGCAAAAGAAATACGCAAGATTGATAAAAAAGTGCCTATTCTTTTCCTTACAGCCAAAACTATGCAGGAAGATATTATCGAAGGACTCAAATTGGGTGCTGATGATTATCTCACCAAACCCTTCAGTATGGACGAGCTACTGCTCAGAATTAATGCCATTTTAAGAAGATCAAATATTGAAGATGCTTCCGAATCACAGAAGACTTTCTTCCATATTGGTGATTATACTTTCGATTTCTCCAGACAAATCCTGAACTACAAAGGTGATGAACAGAAACTCACAAGCAAGGAAGCACAATTGCTTAAAATGCTTTGTGACTTTACCAATGATGTTCTTGATCGTTCAATTGCTTTGAAAAAAATCTGGCTGGATGATAATTACTTCAATGCACGAAGCATGGATGTTTACATTGCCAAATTGCGTAAATATCTGAAAAAAGATCCCAATGTTGAATTGCTTAATGTTCATGGTAAAGGGTTTAAGCTTATTGTGAATGAAGATGCCAGTGTGGAGTAATTCAGTTTTTAATTAAAAATATAATATTATGTTTTAAAAAAGGCTGTCTGTAAGGACAGCTTTTTTTCTAAGTGTAAACTCAGTGGCAAAGAACTTTTCTTTTGAATTAATATAAGGGGTTTTGTATATTTGTACCCTAATTTGTAATTAATCTAAATAAGCTTAACGAAGAATATTTGAACATAAGACAATCAACAAGAAACTGATTTCATTGTTGTTATTTTAATGAGCTTAAATTATAAGAATAAGTATACATGGCAGAAGACAAAAATAATGACATACTGGATGAATTAACCAGCGCCGAATATAAATATGGTTTCTATACGGATATTGAAATGGATCAGGCCCCTAAAGGCTTAAATGAAGATACTGTTCGTTTTATATCTGCAAAAAAGAATGAACCCGAATTTATGCTGGAATTCAGGTTGAAAGCTTTTCGTCACTGGAAAACACTTAAGGAACCCAAATGGGCACATGTGCAATATCATCCTATAGATTATCAGGATATCATTTACTACTCGGCACCCAGGAAAAAGCCAAAATATGAAAGTCTTAATGAGGTTGATCCGGAATTACTTGAAACTTTTGAAAAGCTTGGAATACCTTTGGATGAACAAAAAATGCTTGCTGGTGTAGCAGTGGATGCAGTGATGGATAGTGTTTCAGTTGCAACGACCTTCAGAGAAACTTTGGCAGAAAAAGGAATTATATTCTGCTCATTCAGTGAGGCAGTTCAGAAACATCCCGAACTCATTAAAAAATACATGGGTACAGTAGTACCTTACACAGATAATTATTATGCTGCACTTAACTCGGCAGTTTTCAGTGATGGTTCTTTTTGCTATATACCCAAAGGTGTTAGGTGCCCGCTGGAATTATCAACCTATTTCAGAATTAACGCCGCCAATACCGGTCAGTTTGAACGGACACTTATAGTTGCTGAAGAAGGAAGCTATGTCAGTTATATGGAAGGATGTACGGCACCCATGCGTGATGAAAACCAGTTGCATGCCGCCATCGTAGAGATCATTGCAAAGAAAGATTCCGAGGTAAAGTATTCGACGGTACAAAACTGGTGGCCCGGCGATAAAAAAGGAAAAGGTGGTGTATATAACTTTGTGACAAAACGTGGCATTTGCGAAGGAGAAAATTCAAAAATTTCCTGGACCCAGGTAGAAACTGGTTCAGCTATTACATGGAAATATCCAAGTGTTGTGTTACTGGGCGACAATTCTAAAGGTGAGTTTTACTCTGTAGCGGTTACCAACAATATGCAACAGGCTGACACCGGCACTAAAATGATTCATCTTGGAAGAAATACTAAAAGTACTATCATTTCTAAGGGGATTTCTGCCGGACAGAGCAATAACAGTTACCGGGGTTTGGTAAAATCTTCCCGCAGAGCGGAAAATGCAAGAAATTTTTCTCAATGCGACTCATTACTTCTTGGTGATAAATGTGGTGCTCACACCTTCCCGTATGTGGAAGTTGGAAACAGATCCACTATCGTGGAGCATGAAGCAACTACCAGTAAAATATCAGAAGATCAGCTTTTCTATTGCCTGCAAAGAGGAATGGATATGGAAGCTGCTATTGGCCTTATCGTTAACGGGTATGCCAAGGAAGTATTGAATAAACTCCCCATGGAGTTTGCCGTAGAAGCACAAAAACTCCTGTCTATCAGTCTTGAAGGTAGCGTAGGTTAAAATCTTTGTGGCTGATTGCTTTAGCTAAAACTTAACTGAATATTCAAGCTTAAAATTTTACAACATGAAAACATTAGCTTTTAAATCAAAAGTGGAAAATAATAAAATCAGCCTACCTGATGAATTATTTGGAGAGTGGCAGGAAATGAACAATAAAGATGTTCGGGTTATTTTACTCATGGAAGAGATTGATGAATTTGATGAAGCTGCTTTTAAGGAATTTGCAAAGCTGTTTTTCACAAAATATGCTTACAATCTTGACGCGTTTAAAAAACTTATAGAAAAAATTAAAGAATAAAATAATGCTGACTATTAAAAATTTAAAGGTTTCCATTCAAGGTAAAACCATATTGAAAGATTTTAATCTTGAAGTTAAATCCGGGGAGGTACATGCAATTATGGGTCCCAATGGTACTGGTAAAAGTACCCTTGCAGCAGTTATTGCAGGGCGCGATTTGTTTGATGTGGATGAAGGAACCATTACATATATGGGGCAGGATTTGCTTGAAATGGAACCCGAAATCCGCGCCAGAGAAGGTATATTTCTGGGGTTTCAATACCCGGTAGAAATTCCCGGTGTAAGCATGGCGAACTTTCTACGTACTGCTATAAATGAGAAAAGAAAATACCTGGGCCTGGAGCCCCTGACGGGAGCAGAGTTTCTTAAACTTATGGAAGACCGTAAAAAACTTGTTGACATACAGTCAAAACTCACAAACCGCTCGGTCAACGAAGGTTTCTCAGGGGGTGAAAAGAAAAAGAATGAGATTTTTCAAATGGCGATGATTGAACCCAGACTGGCAATTCTGGATGAAACCGATTCCGGTCTTGATATAGACGCCCTGAAAGTAGTTGCCAATGGAGTAAACAAGCTTCGCAGCCCGGAAAACTCCACAATTGTTATTACCCATTATCAAAGGCTGCTGGATTATATCATTCCTGATTTTGTTCATGTATTATATGATGGCAGAATAGTAAAAAGCGGTGGGAAAGAGCTTGCCATTGAACTGGAGGAAAAAGGTTATGAATGGATCAGAAAAGAGGCAGGCGTACAGGAAGCATTTTGATTTATATAAGAATTTAAACTATGCAGGATATTACTGAAAATATTTCAGCCCAACAGCGGATGATTGACCTTTATAAGTCTAATTTTAAACTTATAAAAGGAGCTGAACCCCAAACTATTACCATGCTTAGGGAAAAGGCAGTTGAAATAGTTCGTGATCAGGGTTTTCCGGATTTGACTACCGAGAACTGGCGTTACACTGATATTGACCCGCTGTTAAGATCTCCCTATGATTTTAATTTTACCAATCAAAGCAGACCCTTTGATATTGAGCAGATCTTTACTTGCGATGTTTATGACCTGGATACTTTTAGCGTAACATTGTTAAACGGCTGGTTCGTTTATAAAAATGCTCCCCTTACTACCCTGAAAAATGGAACAATTATAGGAAGTCTTTCCAAAGCATTGGAAGTTTATCCTGAGCTTGTAAGTAAGTACCTGGGGACTATAGCTCCCATGGAAAAACCTGGCTTAACAGCATTAAACACTATGTTTTTTCAGGATGGTTTGTTTATTTATGTTCCTGAAGAAGTAATTGTTGACAAACCTATTCAAATCATTAATATTGTCAACTCCGAAAATCCTTTGATGCTTCATCCGCGGCATCTCATCATTCAGGAACCCAAAAGTAAACTTACCCTGGTACATTGCGATCACTCTCTCACACACAATATCAGTTTTACCAATAGTGTTTCAGAAGTATTCCTGGCAAAAGAAAGTAACCTGGATTATTATAAGATTCAAAACAAAGGACATAATTCAGCGGTTATAAATGGAAGCTTTTTCAGTCAGATGAGTGCCAGTAATTTAACATCCAGTGCGTTAACACTTAATGGAGGATTTACAAAAAATATAATCTATTCTTTATTGAATGAGCCCGCCTGTATTGCCACGCACAATGGGTTATACCTGGTAGATAGCAATCAACATGTAGATAATCAGTTGGAAGTAGATCATGCTGCTCCTGAATGCACGAGTGAACAGCTTTACAAGGGAATCCTCGATGATGAAGCCACCGCAGTATTCAATGGCAAAATAATGGTACGCCGTGATGCTCAAAAAACACTGGCTTACCAGAATAATAAAAATATTCTGTTGACCGATGATGCAAAAGCCAATGCACAGCCACAGCTCGAAATTTATGCCGATGATGTCAAATGCAGTCACGGTGCTACAGTTGGTCAGCTTGATCCCGAAGCTATGTTTTACCTCAGGTCGCGGGGTTTGAATGAAAGGTCAGCCCGACAAATGCTTATGTATGCATTTGCGGCAGAAGTTGTTCGACGTATTTCCATTCAACCCCTGAGAGAAAGAATTGATCATATGGTTGAAAAGCGGCTCAAAGGAGAATTATCTATTTGTGATCAGTGCGTGCTGCACTGCAACAGTAAAGAGCCTACAGTGTTTAATATTGATGTAAGTAAGCTTTAGGATTTTAATCATCCTTCTTTTATACTAATAATTATATGCCTTTTAATATAGAGCAACTTCGCCGGGAATTTCCGGCATTACAACAGGAAGTAAACAAAAGACCTCTCATATATTTTGACAATGCTGCTACAACACAAAAACCTAAAGCAGTAATAGAAAGAATACTGCAATATTACAGCCGGGAAAACAGCAATATTCACCGTGGTGCACACTATCTGAGCCAGATGGCTACTGAAGCTTACGAAGAAGCCAGGAAAACCGTTCAGATGTTTCTGAATTCAGCATTCAATCATGAGATCATTTTTACCAGGGGTACAACGGAAGCTATTAATCTGGTGGCCAATTCATTTGGCAAAAAATTTCTGAAAAACGGGGATGAAGTAATTATTTCTGCGATGGAACATCATTCCAACATTGTTCCATGGCAAATGGCTTGTGAGAATTTTAGAGCCAATCTGAGAATCATTCCTATGGATAACAGGGGTGTTCTTGACCTGAATGCCTATGAAAAGCTTCTTAACAAAAAAACAAAGATTGTAGCAATTACCCATGTGAGTAATGCACTGGGTACTATAAACCCGGTAAAGGAAATTATAGATCTTGCCCACAAAAAAAATGTACCGGTTTTGATAGATGGAGCACAGGCATTATCGCACATGAAAGTGGATGTGCAGGAGCTGGATTGTGATTTTTATTGTTTTTCAGGGCATAAAATTTATGGACCTATGGGAATAGGCGTTCTTTATGGCAAGGAAGAATGGCTCAATCAATTGCCTCCATACCAGGGAGGAGGAGAAATGATAAAGGAAGTTACTTTTGAAAAGACCACTTATAACGAGTTACCTTTTAAGTTTGAAGCAGGCACACCTAATGTGGGAGATGTTCTGGGCATGGAAGCAGCCATACGCTTTATTTCGTATCTGCGGTATGATGAAATTGCTGCACATGAGAATGAACTTCTTGATTATGGAACAAAAAAGCTTTCAGCTTTGGACAATATGAGATTTATCGGCACTGCTCCTGATAAGACATCCGTAATTTCATTTCTTTTCAATGATATTCATCCTTATGATACCGGAACTATCCTCGATAAACTTGGTATAGCAGTTCGTACAGGTCATCACTGTGCCCAACCTGTTATGGACTATTTTGGTGTACCCGGTACGGTCAGAGTTTCCTTCGGGGTTTACAATTCAAAACAGGAAATCGACAAACTTATTGAAGGATTGCATACGGTAAGGGAAATGTTTGGATAGTATTATAAATAATCCTCGTTACATAAAAAAGTAAAAGTTTCTATGAAAATCCGCAGGCCATTTTTGTTAAAACCCTTTCAGAGACCTTCTAACCTTTATGATTTACGCAAAGTTTTTAAACCTCACTGGTTTCAGGGTAACCGTGAGGATAAAAAATATTTCGAAGGTTGGTATTTTAAAAATGTAAGTGCTGACAAAAAGCATTGCTGGTCATTTATTCCGGGAATATCTCTCAATGATACTGATCCTCATGCTTTTGTGCAGGCCATTGACGGACAAAGCGGTAAAACTTTTTACTTTCGCTATCCGGCTGATGAGTTTGCTTTTACTGATGACAAATTTGAGGTTTGGGTGGGGAAAAATTATTTCTCTTCAGAAAAACTTTATCTTGATTTGGACGATGGTGATCATCGGTTTAATGGAGAAATATTTTTTGAAGATATAACCAGATATCCTGTGAGCATTTCAAGACCTGGTATCATGGGTTGGTATCGTTATATGCCATTTATGGAATGTTACCACGGAGTGGTGAGCCTTGACCATGGTTTAAAGGGTTATTTAAATCATGGCGACCAGCAAATTGATTTTTCAGATGGACGTGGTTACATTGAAAAGGACTGGGGTTCATCCATGCCCAAAGCATGGATATGGATGCAAACCAATCATTTTGATCAGCCTGGCACATCATTCATGCTTTCTGTTGCGCGGATCCCATGGATTGGAAGTACTTTTACCGGTTTTTTGGGTTTCTTTCTGCATGATAACCAGTTGATTTCATTTGCTACCTATACAGGTGCCGAAATTTCCGAATTAAGTTATACTGATCGTGAGGTTCATATTACCATAACCGGGCATAAATATCTGATTCATATTCATGGAGTAAAGGCTGAGCATCATGATGAAAACAGGCCGAAGGGAGGATTAAAAGCACCGGTACTGGGTAATATGGACAGGATTATTCATGAAAGTATAGATGCAGAAATTCATGTTACCATCACCGACCTTGAAGGAAATGAGGTTTTCAAAGGTACAGGTCGTCATTCGGGCCTTGAATTTGTTGGAGATCTTGAACTGCTTAAGCTTTAAAACAAACTATCCATGTCTCCTTCATAACCGTTACCTCCGTTGCGGCTTCCGTTTCTGTCGCGATAATCGCGGAAACGCCAGGTAAATGATAAGGTTAGCACCCTTGATTCACGGTAAAATTCTCTTTCCTGGAAAAAACTATCACCATTGGTTTCAAGAGAAAATTTCCGGGTATTAAAAACATCGCTGATATTTAAACTTATTGTACCCTGGTTATTAAAGACATTGCGGCGCATTCCAATGTTCATGCTAAATACAGGCCTTATAAAACCTTGGGGTATTACTCTCGGCCCCCAGTAATTAGCTGAAAGCTGGGTACTGAATAAACCGGGGAAATTCATATTTCCAAGCAGGCTAAGCGTCCAGCTATAGCTTTCATTGCTGAAAGAACGTCCTTCAACCTCACTGGAAACCTGCGAATAGTAGTAGTTTGCAGTCAGGGTAGCATCAAAGTTATCATTCCACGTAAAGTAATTGATCAATTCAACACCTGTAGCATTGGTAGTATTTGCATTATTCCAGGTAACCAAAGAGCCCTGATTAAACAATACAAACAAGCGTGAATGTGCATCTGTGGTATAGCGATGGAATACTCCTCCGGTTACCATATAGTTTTCCCATGCCCTTATGTAGTTTATTTCAAAATTATTTGTACTTGCCGGTTGCAGATAAGGATTTCCAAGCCTGAGATTGAAAAAGTCCTGCGCATTCAGGAAAGGCATCATGCTCCCGGTCCATGGTCTTCTGATGCGACGGCTGTAACTGGCCTGAATATCCTGGTTGTCGCCGATACGGTAATTAAGAAAAGCACTGGGGAAGAGGCGGAAATAATTATCAGTGGTTAAAGTGTCTCTTACAGGGCTGAAATTTTCATCGTCAAGAAATCCACTTCTGAGACCATAATCCTGCCAGGCCTCTGTGTTGGTATATTCGCCTCTTAGCCCAAGTTGGTAGCTCAGGGCTCTCCTGTTATCGGTAAATGAAACATAGGCTGCATGAATATTTCTTTCGTATGTAAAAGCGTTACTTACAGGTATTCCATTCAAAACAATATCATTATAGGAACCTGTTTCTCTGTTAAGCTGTCCGAAATTTTGGGCTCGGTCATCGAAACGCATTTCACTGCGCAGACCGGTTTCAATTCTTATATCTTCACCCAGATTTTCCTGAAAATCGGCTTGTAATAATAGTAAATTTCCTGAAAGAGGTCTTTCGTAAAACTGATCCACATGCCTGTCGGCAATTTCCTGCATGTTGCTGTTTAAGAATGACTGGTCGAAATATTCAATGCGGTCCTGACTATTCCATGCGTAGCTGGCTGAAGCCCTGAACCGGCGACCATTATCATTTTGCCATCCATAGTCGGCACCTACCTCATAATTGACCTGGCTTTGATCTTCTTCCAGCAAGCGGACATACATACTGTCAAGGTCCATTGTGGAGGTCATACTGCGTATGTTGTAAATCCTTTCACGGTCGCGGCTGCGGGCATTTATGTTAGAATATGCCCTCAATGAACTGTTGGGGTTGAAATGATATTCGGTTCCGAATCTTAAAAGGTGTCCTCTGCGCCAGTTTTCTGTATAATAATCCTGGTCAAGTACAGGAGAAAGACCTGGTATGAAGTTTTCACGGAAGCTATTGGTAATTTCCCACATTTCACGATACTGATAAGAATAATTTGTGAAAAAGTTCCAGTCGCCCTGCCGCATGTTCAGATTTACCCCGGCTGTGTATTTATTACCGGTACCTGAGGATACATTTACCTGGCCATTGAAACCCTGCAATCGTTGCTCTTTGAGTATGATATTAATGATACCTCCTACGCCTTCGGCCTCATACCTGGCAGAAGGATTGGTTATGAGTTCTACCTCTTTGATTGCATTGGATGGATATTGCTCAAGTATGGATTCTGTGTCATCACTGGCAAGATTTGTGGGACGTCCGTTGATATAAATTAAAACATTGCCGCTGCCCCTTAAGGAAATCCTTCCCTCTTCATCAACCTGAACTGAAGGTAAAGTTTCAAGCAATTGTATGGCTGTTCCACCTTCGGCAACAGTCATGTTTTCTACGTTAAATACACGACGGTCGGCCTCTGAACGAAACAGGGCTGCGGCCGCTGTTACCTGTACCTCGCTTAGCTGCTGTGCTCCTGGAGCAAGATAAATCTCACTCAGATTGTTACGGCCGGATTCAACAGTAACAGGCATCCAGAGTTCTTCGAATCCGATAAAACTTACCCTGAGTAAAAAGTCTCCCCCACGACGGGTTTCTATCCTGAATCTGCCATCCAAATCCGTGGTAGTACCCGTAACAAGGGTGCTGTCCTGCTTTTCCATCAGGGCAATCTGCGAAAACTCAAGTGGTGAATTATTTTCTGCATTTTTTACAATACCTATAATGGTATTCTGGGCATTCAATGATAAAAAAGTAAGGAAAAATAATATAGTGGTTAAACTTTTGTGCATGACATTGATTTATAGTAAATTAAACACAAAATTAACAATACGAGGTCTCTTGTGTTTATTTTATAGTGTTAAAGATTTATAAGTAATTTTTTAACATATTGATAATGATACAATTAAGGACTTCAGGATAATGCCCTTATGAAGAAATAATAAAACGTATACAGTGAAAACTTATAAGGTTTTATATTCTACGATCCATAAATATCTTAACATACCGTATTTATCAGCGCTATCAGCGTTCAATCCTTTTTGCAAAATCCTCTGAAATATAATTATCGAAACTCATACAAACATTGGCAGAGAAATCAATTGCAAATGAGATTATCTTCTCCCATTTTTCTGGTGATAAATTTTCAAGATCGGACGGTTTTACATTTTCTTTAATCAGGCCGTAAATCAAACCGGCATTGAAATTATCCCCTGCTCCAATTGTACTTACTACTTTTATTTTTTTTACCGGATATGTCGAATTCGTTGAAGGAGAAGCCAGTTCTACCTTCTCCGAGCTATGAGTCATGATAATGATCTTGTCTTTTTTTGAAATTGCCTTTTCTAATCCCTGGATAGATTTTTCACCAAATATAATTTCAGCATCTTCATTGCTGGCTCTTATGATGTGAGCCAGATTCATATTTTCAAGAATGAATGGTCTGAGTTTATCGAGCTCATGAGCATGGGGCTTGCGGAAATTTGGGTCATACACAATCAAGCAACCTGACTTGTGAGCAGCTTTGACAATTTCAAGTAGTTTTTTTCTTATACCTGGGTCAATCCCAAAAAAGGAACCAAACAATAATATATCACTACTTTGAAAATCAGGAATTTTTACCTTTAAACGTTCGTTAGGATAGGGCTTGTAAAAGTCATAGCTTGCGTCTCCTTTTTCATTGAGAAACGCCATGGCAAGTGGTGTCTTTCCATCTTTGTACTGATGAATATTTTGGGTACTTACCCCGTTTTTATTTAGGAAATCCAGAATGAGTTTACCGGTTTGATCAAAACCAAATTCAGTAATAAAAGAAACATTTATACCTGCTCTTCCCAATGAAACTGAGCTGTTGAGCATTGCTCCGCCGGGTCTGGCCGCTTTTACCTGGCCTGAATCGAAAATAATATCCAGCACTGTTTCACCGATTGCGTATACTTTCCTTTCCATGAGAAATTTTTTTGTAATGCAACAAATATATCATAAAAGAGGTGTTTTTTTCTTAAACATTTGTTATTTCTATCCATCCGCATTATTTTTAACCATCTGCAACAATTTGCTTTTTAAGAAGTTTTAATTTCATGTTTTCAAACGACATATATACCTGAAAGTTAAATCAATTAAATGAATTAAAAATTTAACCATGACCAAGTTATCCCTCTCCGTTCTGTTTTTTTTCTCAATATTTATTACAAGCTTAGCCCAACCAGGTGATGATGAATTAAAAAACCTGCTGCGTTCGCACGTTAGAGTACTGGCCTCAGATACATTGCAGGGGCGTGGTTTGGGAACAGAGGGTGCTGAAAAAGCCAGAAATTATATAGTTGAGCAATTTCGTGAAGCAGGAATAGCCCCTATGTTTGAAAATTATCTTCAAAGTTTCAGCTTCAGACAAAACCTGGCCTGGATACCGGCTCATAATATTGTAGGAATTATCGAGGGACATGATAATTATTTAAAACATGAATTTATTGTTATCGGAGCTCATTATGATCATTTAGGCTATGACTTCCGGAATGATGAAAAGCGTATTTTTCCCGGTGCCGACGACAATGCATCAGGGGTGGCGGCTATAATTGAATTAGGGAGGTTTTTTGCTTCGTTACCTGAAGTATTGGGTAGAAGTATAATCATTGTTGCTTTTGATGCAGAGGAGAGTGGCCTCCTGGGTTCAAAGCATTTTGTGGAGAACAGCCCGGTTCCGCTTGAAAATATCAGACTGATGTTTAGTTTTGATATGGTGGGCATGTATGAAGCCAACAGAGGTTTACATCTCAGGGGTATGGCATCACTTGATCAGGGTGACGAGTTAGCTGAGAAAGTTGCCCGGAGACATGATATTAATCTGCGTCAGATGGGAGACAATATTGAAAGGCGCACCGATACGGCTCCTTTTGGAGATTTAGGAATCCCGGCTGTGCATGTGTATACCGGTCAGAAATCTCCTTACCACAAGCCGGAGGATCAATACGATTTGCTGGATTACGAAGGAATGGTGGTAATTAATAATTTTATGAAAGATTTCATTTCTGATCTGTCCCGTGAAAGCGAGCTTCGCCAGTCTCCTTCGTTAATGGTCCATATGCTCCGGGAAACCGGAATTATTGGAAGAAAGCCGGTTGCCGGATTTCTACTCAATACAGGAAGGGGCTTTCACCGTTATCCCGATGAATTTTTTAAAGCAAAACCTGCATTTAATGTTTCAACAGGCTTTTATTTCAGATTGCCCCTTGCAAATTTATGGAGCCTTCAGCTGGAAGCTTTGTATGATTTAAACAGCAGCCGCATTCAGGATGGGGTATTCCGGCGTCATTCCCTTACCTTTCCCGCAAATATACAAATAAGTACACCTGACGTTCAGGGGCAGGATATCCGTTTTTACTTATTTTCAGGGCCATATTACAGATGGTCATTTTCCGGGGAATCTGCAGGTAATAAAATGGATTTTGATAACGTTTTTAGCCGTGATGAATGGGGCTATACAATTGGGGTTGGATTAGATATTTTCAGGATATCAATCGGATATACCAGCCGCAGAGCTGTGACGAATCTTATGCAAAGTGAGGAATTAACTCTGCTTGACTCAAACGGATATTTTTCCATAGGGTATCGATTTTGAAATTTGGAAAAATAATCCTGTTCAATAAAGTATTTTACAAAGCCTGTTTTCGTTAAAACTGTATATGGTTTATAATCTTTTTTTGCGCCGCTCAACAGTTTTTTTCATACTGGCAGTATTAAGTTTTTTGCCTTGTCAGTCATTTGCATCCGAGGTTCGGGGACGCATAACCGATGCCCAAACCGGTGAACCGCTGGCTTTTGTTCATATTCTCATTGAAAACAGCCAACGTGGGACCATGACCGATATTGACGGGTATTTTTCTCTGGAGTTGCAACATAACGATTCTGTGCTTCGGCTTTCATACGTTGGATATTTTACGAAATTATACCGTCCCAAACCTGAAGTTTCGACTCATTTTATCGCTTTGCAAAGCCACCCGGTTGAGCTTGCCGAGGTGGTAGTTTATCCCGGTGAAAACCCCGCCCATCGTATTGTATTAAATGCCATAGAAAACAGAAGACGAAACAATCCTCAACGCTTGTCATCATTTTCCTATACGAGTTATAACAAACTGGCAGGAACCCTTGACAGAAATTTTTATCTTGATCAATTTAACCTTACAGGTGATTCTGTTCATTTCAGAATGGCTAAAACACTTGAAGAACGACATCTTTTTTTAATGGAGTCTGTTACCGAAAGGAAATTTCGCTACTCCAATCTTGATAATGAGAAGGTCGTTGCCAACAGGGTTTCAGGGTTGCAGAATCCTTTGTTTACCATGCTGGTTACTGAACTACAATCCTTTTCCTTTTATGATAATTATATAACCCTTTTGGGAAATGATTATCTGAGTCCACTTAACCGGATTGCATTCAGCCGTTATTCTTATCATCTTAAAGATACTCTTTATCAGGGGAAGGACTCTGTTTTTGTTATCAGTTTTAAGCCCCTTCAAAGTGCTAATTTTGAAGGACTGCAGGGATTGCTTTACATACATACTGATGGATGGGCAATTCAGAATGTAATTGCCCGGCCCCTGGAAAATGCTGATGGGGGCTTGTACTTCCGTATTCAACAAAAATATGAACGGCCCGACAGGAAGCACTGGTTTCCGGCACAGCTCAATACGGATATTGAAATGGCAGAACCTGCCGGAGGAGCTTCGCAGGAATTCCTGCCGCTGCGAATACTTGGAAGAAGCTACATCACTGATGTTACTATAAATCCCCCGCTAATACGAAGTGATTTTTCAGTTTTTTCGGTTGATTTCGACCCCGGTGCAAATGAAGTATCACACCAGACCTGGGAATTGTTTCGCTTCGACACTCTTTCTGTGATCGAGAGGAATACTTACCGGTTTATGGATAGCCTGGGGAAGGAGCATAACTTTGAAAGAATACTGAATACTGTAGAGCCTCTGATCTTCGGAGAATTGCCCATGGGTCGGGTTAACCTGATGCTGAACGATGTATACCGTATAAATAGTTATGAAGGTCACCGTATCGGTATCGGATTACAAACAAACCGGAGTTTTTCTTCAAGAACTGCATTTGGTGGATACTATGCATGGGGTACTCGTGATAAACAAAGTAAGTATGGTTATTTTGGTGAGCTGATTCTTCACAAAGCAAATGACTTGAGATTAGGCGGGTCATTTAGCCTTGATGTAACAGAACGGGGATCACCCCAATTTTTTGACAAGAGTTTTTCACTGGTAAACAATCTCCTGTTGAATTATTACTCCAATGTCAGAGATCTGAACAGGAGGCAAAAGGTATATTTGAATTTCAGGCTGTGGCAGAATTTCATCCAGGGAGAATTGTCAGCCACAACAGGAAAAGCCTGGTGGGATGATTTTTATTTTTTCAAACCATCGGGTTCTGAAATCGGTTTAAGGCAGTTTCGGTATTCGGAAGCAGCTCTGAGACTAAGGTTCGTATATGGTGAAATATTGATGAATACACCGCTTCGGGTTATACATCTGCCTTCACGCTACCCGGTTTTAAATTTTAATATCATCAAAGGATTTGATAATGTCGCTGGCGGAGAATTTGATTATTTAAAACTGGAAAGCAAGCTTACAGTTAGTTACCCAATTCCATTATTGGGAATACAAAACTGGATGATTGAGGCAGGCTGGGTTAATCGTACCGATATTCCCTGGCCATTACTTTTTACTGCCAATGCTGCCGACAGGAGGGGATGGCTTGCAGCACCATTCAACTTTGGAACCATGGATATGAATGAATTTATGGCTGACAGGTTTGTGGCTATCTTCTTTCAGCATAATTTCCAGAGTTTGTTGTTTCGTACCCGGATATGGCAACCCGAACTTCTATTGATAAGTAATCTCGGATGGGGAAGTCTAAGAAATACAGACAATCATATATATCCTGCATTTAGGGGCTGGGAAAAAGGGTATTTTGAATCGGGTATTGCTATTAATAAAATTTTACCGCAACGTTGGATAAGGAATATCATCTTTGGCTTTAGTCCTGGAGTTGAAATTTTATATCGTTATGGGCCTTACAGTTTTGAAAACCATATTGAAAATCTCACATTAAAATTGAATTTGCAGGTTGCATTTTAAAAGGAAAAATAATTACAGAGATTTTCACTCTTTTTGTTTTTTATATGTTAAGAAATTGTTAAATTTAAGGCACCAAGCATATATATCCTGTTTCCCGATATTATGAATGAAAAATGCTTTGGAGAATCATTCACCGGAGGTTTTTCCTGAATTTGCTCCTTATATTCTGATTTAACCCTGAGGAAAAATTTCCACAAAATGGAGGGATATCTGCTATGAAAAATGAATTTCTTAAATCGGTAATTCATCACCTGCCCAACGCTTTACTCTATTGCAAGACTCTCAGGAATAAAGACGGAAAACCCTATGATTTTCATGTCATGCATTTTAATCCTGCATTCGAAAATGCCTGTACTGTGGAGAAAAAAATCCGGAAAGGGGATAAATTAAAAGCAATCTGCTCTGATTCCTTAAATGTTGATATTGTCTGGATGCTCAAATTGGCAGGAGAAATTCAGGAGAATGAGCTCCGGGAAGTACAGAATTATTGTCATTTGATGCAAAGATGGAATCGCATCAGGGTGTATTGCCCGGAAAACGATCATCTCATTTTTATATTTGCCGATTTAACTGTTGAAAAGGTCCTACAACAACAAAAACGGCAGGCGGAGAAGTTTTATAAGGCTATCGTGGAAATAATTTCCTCACCGCATTATGCTGAAGGGAATATTTATGAATTTATAAATTTACTTACTGAAAAGGCAGCACGCGTAATGGAGGTAGCCCAGGCAGGTGTGTGGTTTTTTGATGAAGATGGAGAAAAGCTCAGATGTTTTGATAATTATGATGCTATAAAGAATAAACACACATCCGGTGAGGTATTATCAGGAGTGCAATACTATTCGGAAATAAACTATCTGAAAAAAGCCAGATATATTGATGCTCATGACGCTCTTAATGACAAAAGAGTTGAGGGTTATGTAAATGGTTACCTGATACCAAAAGGAATTACTTCAATGCTGGATGTTGGCATAAAAACCGAGGGTGATTTCAAGGGTGTTTTATGTATTGAGCATATAGGTGAAAAACGCATCTGGAATCATGATGAAATAAGTTTTGCCTGTCAACTGGCCGACCAGGTAGCAATTATAATGCAGATATTCCATAAAAAAGTAACCCAGAATCAACTCGCCAGAAGTGAAGAAAAGCTGAAAAGCATCTTTCGGGCAGCCCCTGTTGGTATGGGATTACTCAAGAACAGGGTATTTGTTGAAGTGAATGATTATTTATGCAGGATGACAGGATACACACCTGAAGAGTTAATCGGAGTGAATGCCAGGATTCTTTACCCCGATGATAATGAATATGAAAGAGTTGGAGCTGAAAAATACAATCAAATTAAACACACGGGACTAGGTACCATAGAAACCTTATGGAAAACAAAAAGTGGTGAAATTTTACAAGTATTATTAAGCTCTTCTCCCCTTTACAAGGAGGATATTTCACTGGGAGTAACCTTTACTGCACTTAATATTTCCGATCCCACAGCCGACAGAACTACAGGTAAAAAAACAAAAAATACAGAAAAAAAATAACTTAAACCTTTCTGATTAATTTGGTATCTGGTTGTATGCTACTTTTCTACACAACTTTATTGATTTAAAACTAAAACTGTTTTTCAGCGTCACTTATTTTCCATGCATTTGATATGCCGGTAATGAAAGTTATTAACAAGAATAAATGTTGCAGGAAAATTGAAATTAGTTGTAAAAAATAGCTTTTAGAATAAAAAAATATTACTTTAATTGAAGTATTTCGTCGTATATAGTAATGTATGAGTTTGCTATGTTTAAACTATTGATGCTGTTTTTCCTGCTGTTTAAAGAAAAAGAATAATTTTGGGACGGTGTATTATGGTTAAACTGCATAAAATAACATTAGCTTTTCCTGACAAAAGAGAAGAACTGCTTTTTCAAAAAGCTTTTTTTGAAGAGTCGCTCCCAATCACCAGGGTTGCCCTTCTTCTTGCCGCATTTTTGTACGGGTTCTTCGGACTACTTGATACTGTATTTGTTACCGAATATTTGCATACTTTTCTCATCATTCGTTTTGGTGTTGTTGTTCCCATACTTATTGCAGTTATTATTCTTTCCTTAACAAAATTTTTTTTTCTTATCTGGCAGCAGGTTTTATTTATTGCATTTTTAGTTGGCGGAGGTGGCATTACTTACATGATTGGTATGACCCCGGAAAACTGGTCATACTACGGTGGGTTGATGCTGATATTTTCAGTGGGTTATTTCTTTGCCAGATTGAGCTTTATTTATGCGACTTTAGGCGGGTGGTTAAATTTGTTATTATTCAATCTGATGATGTATTTTGTTGCGGATATTCAGCCCCAACTGTTCATCGCTTTTAACTTCTTCTTTGTCTCGGCAAACCTTATTGGGATGTTCGGTTCTTATTACCTTGAGCTTTCCGGACGCAGAAACTTTTATTTATCCCGCCTGCTTGACCAAAAACAAAAAGATCTTGAACAGGTCAATCTGGGCCTTGAATCAGCTGTTGAAGATCGCACCAGGGAGCTTAAGGAGAGTGAAGAAAAGTACCGGTTGATTTTTGAGCGGTCACCTGTTGGGGTATTTCATTTCAATGATAAATGGATAGTTACGGAATGTAACGATCAATTTGCCAATATTATTGGGTTACCTCGTAGTGTTGCTGAAGGAATGAGCCTGAAAGAGCTATCTGACAAAAGAGTCGTTGACGCTGTTGGCCAAGTATTAAAAGGAAATAAAGCCTCATTTGAAGGCAGGTACAAAGCAAAAGGTAAAGGAAAAGGCACCCCGGTTCGGATACTTTTTGCACCCATTAAAACCGATATGAATAAAACCAGCGGAGGTATCGGATTGGTAGAAGACAGAAGGGAGTTTCTTGAAAAACAACAATTGGAAAAACAAATTGCAGTCGCAAGGGAGTCAGTTCAATTTAAGCAGAAATTTCTGGCTAATATGAGCCATGAGATTCGCACCCCGCTTACAGGTATTATTGGTATGATAGATATTCTTTCACAAACGCGCCTGAATAAGGAACAAAAAGAATATTTCGGAACACTAAAACTTACAAGTGAAAATCTCAGGGAAATCATAAACCAGATTCTTGATTATTCAAAAATTGAAGCAGGCCGTGTAACTATTAAGCCCAGAGGTTTCAACTTTTATGAATTGATAAACAATGCACAGAAACTTTTTGAAAGTCTCTGTCCTCCGGATGTAAATCTTATAGTAATTATTGATCCCCAGGTTCCTGAATTTATCAAAGCAGACGACCATCGTGTTGCACAAATCATTAACAACCTTTTAAATAATGCAATAAAATTTACTAAAAAGGGAAGTATTGAATTGCTCGCATTGCCTGAAAAATGGCTTGCAGACGGCACATTGCTCTTGAGAATTGAAGTTACTGATACCGGAGAAGGCATACATCCTGAAAAAATAGATCAGCTTTTTAAGCCCTTCAGTCAGCTTGAACATTTGGATAATAAAAATTTTGAGGGAACAGGGCTTGGCCTGTCCATTGCGAAGGAATTAACCGATTTGATGGGTGGTGAAATTGGAGTAATTAGTCAACAAGGTTCAGGAAGTACATTTTGGTTTAATTTTCAAGCCAGGATTATTTCGCGGGAGGACATAAAGAAAAACCTCGAACTATCGGGTGTGAAAGATACAGGACCTCTCAGAATATTGTATGCCGAAGATAAAATTGTAAACCAAAAAGTGGTTAACATAATGCTTGCTTCGCTTGGCCATGAAGTTACTTTGGTTAATGACGGTAAGCAGGCGCTTGAAATATTTGAACCCAATGCATTTGACATGATCCTCATGGATATTCAGATGCCGGTTATGGATGGGGTTACTGCCACTCGTAAATTAAGAGCAAAATACAAAGAATTACCGCCTATCGTAGGGCTCAGTGCCAACGCCTTTGAAGGTGACAAGGAGAAATATTTAAGCATGGGTTTGGATGAATATTTAACCAAACCTGTTAAAAAAGAAGATTTTATTTTACTTTTGCAGAAATTAACAAATAAATAGTTAATTTTAAAAACTATTAACACTCCTTGTTTCCTTATTAAAAAAAATTTTGAAGTGAGTGCCTACGTCTTAAAAATAAAAAAAATACTCGCACAGAAAGGACCATTGGTCGAAGAGTTCGGTGATATAATTCATTCGGTAGAACAAATTTCTACACCCGAAGAAATTGAGCAAATAAGAGAATTGATGGAGCCTGTATATCAGGCAGACACTGTAATTGCTCACTGTTTTAACAAACCATTGGGTTATAGTGGAGACTATCAGATGATTGAAAAAATTTACCAGCATCACAAAAATGCCGACTATATTAAATGGGAAGAGTTTTTCCACCGTATGCCTGCAACAACTGCTGTTATTAATCGTAAGGATATGGCAGTAGAGTTGCTCAACACTTTGAATGCTTCATCGGGCAAACAACCCAAAAAGGTTTTAATCCTGGGAAGTGGTCCTGCAACCGAAATAAATGAATATTTTTCGAAGGTGAGAGATAATTTTCTGTATTTTGATCTGATTGATTTTGATCAGAGGGCAATTGAATACGCGAAGGAGAAAAATAAAAAATACCTCGATTTTATTACATTTCACAATCAGAATGTTCTTCGTTTCGCTCCTCCCGAATGCTATGATCTTATCTGGAGCGCCGGATTATTTGATTATTTCCATGACAGATTGTTCTCACGCCTTTTAAGAAGGTTTTATGTTTTTTTAAACGAAGGTGGCCAGATGATTATTGGTAACTTCAGTAACAATAATCCCTCTCGTAAAATTATGGAGGTTTTGGGTGATTGGTATCTTTATCATCGTACTCCCGGCCAGTTAAAAAACTTTGCTCTGGAGGTAGGTGTTTCTGATAAAGATTTGGAGGTTATCAGCGAACCTCTGGGAATTAATCTTTTTTTAAAAGTTATAAAAAGCAATGGCTCAATCAGGCTTAAAAATTCTCAATAGCCCTTGATTAACTGGATTTTCTTCTGCTTTTTGATCAAAAAGTATTTTTATTGGTTTCTTTGAGTCATCTGAGATTTTCTTAATAAAGCTAAGTAAAATATTGATTTTTTCAGGTATTTACATCATTCCATAAATCCCAGAATCACGGATATTGCATCTCTTATTTTTTTTCATCTTTACCTGATTTTTAATGGGTTTATACCAATAACAGAGACAAAAAATACCTGTTAAAAATTCAGATATGCCAACGGCATATTTTATCAAAATGATATTATTAAAGACAAATCATCATGCAGTTTTCACGCATACATCTGATTAGCTTTCTCATTTTAATAATAACTCTTCTTTATGCTGTCCTTTCGCTCTTGTTAAGCAATCTGCCGGTTTACGTTTTCGTTTCTTTTCTGGTTACTTTGGTTCTGGTAATTTATTTAACCCTGCAATACAATAAACTGCAGGAATCATTTAAAATAAGCCAAAGGAATGAATCACTTTACAAAGATCTGGTAAATGCACAACCCGCAGGAATATACCGGCTTTTGCAAAGAAATGATATAAACTTTACCAGAGATCAATTGCCTCTTTTAAAGTATGAGTTTTTAAATGATCAACATGAGATAATAACCGGTATTTCCAATTCCGATTTATTTACAAAATCGGAATTAATCACCCAAATGATTCATTTTGAAGACTTGAAGAGTTTTTATGATAAAAACTATGAGGCTGTAAAAACCAGGAAACCTTTTAGATGGGAAGGACGCATTTTTAAGGATGGCGAAATAAAATGGCTGCGTATTGAGTCCGAACCCCGGGTATTAAATGAAGATCAGACGCTTTGGACCGGAATAGTATTCGATATTACCCAGCAAAAAAGGCTGGAAGTCATGATGGATAAGCGCAAGGCTTTCGAAAGACTTTTGCTTGATATTTCTTCTCACTTTGTTAATATGTCTGTTGAGCGGTTTGATGAAATTCTGAATCTTGCCATAGAAAAAATCGGCAAATTTTGTGATATTGATCGCTCATATATTTTTATCTGGCACGAAACCACAAATACATTGCAAAATACGCATGAATGGTGCAACAAGGGTATTACATCCCAGATTGAATATCTTCAGGAATTACCATGTGGCGAAATTCCGCAATGGATGGCAGAGCTTAATAAATTTAATCCCATAAATATCTACGATGTTAGTCAACTTCCGAAAGAGTGGGAGGTTGAAAAGCAAATACTTGAACCACAGGAAGTAAAATCACTTTTTGTTGTACCCATTATTTCTCAGGAAAAGCTTGTTGGTTTTGTTGGGTTTGATTCGGTCAGAAAGAAACGCGAATGGGTGGATTACGAAGTGAAAATTTTAAAGGTATTTGCCGATTTGGTTTATAATGCTTTTGAAAGAAAAAAAGCTGAAATCGGGTTGACCCATTCTCGTCAAATGCTTCGTAATGTTTTGGATACCATTAAGGTGAGAGTTTTCTGGAAAGATTTGAATTTGAATTACCTTGGGTGTAACCAGGCTTTTGCACGTGATGCAGGTTTGCATTCCACGGAGGAACTCATCGGCAAAAATGACTTTGATATGGTTTGGATGGATCAGGCAGCTTTATACCAGGCTGATGATCGTTTGGTGATTCAAAGCCGTAAACCAAAATTAAATTTCGAAGAACCTCAAACCGGACCTCAGGGTGAGCAAAAATGGCTGCTTACAAGCAAAATACCACTGGAGGATATTAACGGTCAGATAATGGGTGTATTGGGCACTTATCAGGATATTACAGACCATAAACAAGCAGAAGATGCTGTGAAAGCTTCTGAAAAAAAATACAGGATTTTAACTGAAAATGCATTTGATGGGATTTATCTATTGGAAAACGAACAGTTTCAATATGTAAACCAACGCTTTTGTGAAATTACCGGACTTTCTGCAGATGAGATTTGTTCACCGGATTTTAGCTTGTGGTCGCTTTTTACAGAGAAGAGCAAAAAAATTGCTGAAGAGAGAAAACAGGCCAGATTGCAAGGCAAGGATATTCCTGGAATTTATGAGTTGCAAATCAAAAGAAAATCCGGAGAGATATGCGATATAGAGATAAGTACAACTCCCATGAGCACAAAAGAAAAGATCGTTATTCTGGGTATCATGAGAGATATCACTGAACGCAAACATAATGAAAGTCTCAGAAGCCAGGTAGCTGTTGCCAACCAAACTGTTTTATTTAAGCAAAACTTTCTGGCAAATATGAGCCATGAAATACGCACTCCGTTAACTGGTGTGCTGGGTATGATTGAAATACTATCCCAAACCAAACTCGATCATAACCAACTTGATTATGTAAATACGCTGCGATTATCCACTGAAAACCTCAGGGAGATAATTAATCAAATACTGGATTATTCAAAAATTGAGGCAGGTCAATTGCAACTCAAAATGCGGCAATTCAGAAAGGACTTCATGTTTGAAAATGCAAAAAAACTTTATAGCTCCATTTGTAAAAAAGATATAATCCTTGAAACATACCTTGACCCTGAATTACCAGAAGTAATTGAAGCAGATGAATACCGTATCAGCCAGATTATTAACAATCTTTTGTCTAATGCAGTAAAATTTACCCATAAGGGAAAAATTATAATTGAAGCTCAACCCGCAAAATGGCTTGATGACCAGAGCCTGCTTGTTAAAGTTATGGTTACGGACACCGGTATAGGAATCAAGCCCGAAAGTATGGAGCACCTTTTCAATCCTTTTGAGCAGATAGAAACAGATGATACAAGAAATATTGACGGTACAGGCTTAGGTTTATCCATTTGTAAAGAACTTGTGGCTCTTATGGATGGAGAAATAGGTGTAGATAGCTCCCCCGGTGAAGGGAGTATGTTCTGGTTTACATTTAAAGCAAAAATAGTTTCAGATAACCAAATGGATGAGGTTCAGGACATTAAAAAATTAAAAAATAAGCTTGAAAAAACAAAAGCATTAAGTATACTTTTTGCTGAGGATAAGATTGTAAATCAAAAAGTTGTATTTCTGATGCTGAAATCACTTGGTCATAACGTAAGTCTTGCAAAAAACGGTAAAGAAGTAGTTAGTATATTTGATCCTGAAAAGTTTGATCTTATCCTGATGGATATTCAAATGCCTGTAATGGATGGTGTTACAGCTACTAAATTACTGAAAAAGAAATATAAAAAATTACCGCCTATTGTGGGTTTGAGTGCCAATGCCTTTGAAGGTGACAGGGAAAAGTATATGAATCTGGGCATGGATGAATATTTAACCAAGCCGGTTACTTCATTTGATTTTGAAAGTCTTATAAATCGTCTTTTCAATAACTGATAAATCATTAAAAAAATTTTAAAACTCAATGTCTGTTAATATTTAAAAATTCTATGCATAATTTTGCATAATGGATGATCCCCGCAAGATATTTACCCTTTCCGACATTGGCAGAAGCCTTCGCTCTGTCATTGAGCGTAACTATACTAACACCTACTGGATTAAAGCCGAAATAGCAAAATTGAACTATTATCCCCGCAGTGGTCATTGTTATCCTGAGCTGGTTGACAAGTCAGGGAGTGTTATTCAGGCTCAGATGAGGGCTACAGTATGGGCATCTGATTTTGAACGTGCAAATAAAGAATTTATCAAGGTTACTGGTGAAACCATAAAAGAGGGGCTTAGTATTCTTTTCAGGGCATCCGTTGTTTTTCATCCGGTGTACGGGCTTTCCCTGCAGGTGCATGAAATAGAACCGGCTTTTACGCTGGGGGAGATGGCTCTGGAAAAATCAAAAACCATCGAAAAGCTGAGAAATGAAGGCGTTTTTGATCAAAATAAACAGCTATTCCTGCCCCTTTTGCCTAAAAAGGTTGCAGTAATTTCTGTTGAGACCAGTAAAGGGTATCATGACTTTTTGAAAATTATTCAATCACAATCTTCAAAATATTCCGTGTGGCATTATCTTTTCCCCTCAATATTGCAGGGAGAAAAGGCTGTAGAAGGAATTATTTCACAATTGAGGATCATCAAAAAAGTTAGTGATCGTTTTGATTTGGTTACAATCATCAGAGGAGGTGGTGGTGATATTGGGTTAAGTTGCTACGATGATTACAAGTTGGCCCGCGAGGTAGCCACATTTCCTTTGCCCGTAATAACCGGGATTGGTCATTCCACAAATGAAACCATTACAGAAATGGTGGCATGGGCAAATAAAATAACTCCCACCGATGTGGCATATTTTTTACTCGGTAAATTCAATGATTTTGAAACAAGGATTGAAAATGCTGCAAAAATTTTAAATTCAGAGTTAAATACTTTATTATTTAAAGAGAAACAAAACCTGAGACAATTCTCTTCAGACATCTTTCAGGGATCATCCTTAATGCTCAACAGAAGCAAGGTCCTTCTTGATAACAGACAAGGGTCGTTGATGGACTCTGTGAAGTTGATAAACAGGGAGCAATCCGGAATTATTACAGACCTGGGGGTTCGTTTATCCATAATTCCCTCCCGGCTCCTAATCCGGAGTGAATGTCACATTTCTGCGATGAGCAATACACTGCAAATGGCGGTTGCTAACCTCAAGTGCATAGAAAACAACAGGATAGATAGTTTAAGCAACAAAACTGAGCTTTTAAATCCCTCGAATATTTTGAAGAGAGGCTATTCGATTACTTTTAAAGGTGGGAGGGTAATAAAAGATACCCGTAGTCTGAAAAAGGATGATGTATTGCAGACACAATTCTATAAAGGAAAAATAGAATCAGTTGTAATAAAAAGTACCCATAAGCATGATTAAATTATAATAAATGCTATTTTTTTGGGGAAAAATGAGATATGGTTTATATTTGCATGAAATGCAGATAAAACGGGTTTTCATTAGAAAATGATTTGATTAAGTAATTAGCTTCGCTGATCTCGCTTCGCTCGGTTCATCCTTTTTTTGTGAGCCGCAGTGCTCATGGAGGTTTCATCTCAAAATATCTAATCATACCTACGACTCTATTCACCAATTAAAAATTTCAAAATCATGAAGACATCAGTAAAAGTTTATGTAACCTTGCTATTTGGGTTGTTCCTGCTGCAAGGGATTTATGGACAGACTCACAGAGTAAGTTTTACGACTATTGAACGAGAGATTGATCTGGAAAACCTTGCTGATCCTAAAGTTGTCTATTTGTTTGAAGATTTTCAAAAGGCAAGGGTTTACTATCCGAATGAAAGAATCATTGAAATGTATGTCAACTACAGACTTTTGGTTGACGATATGATTGTTAAAACCGAAAGAAGGGGTATACAATCCATGATCAGGGGAGATGTTTTTGACAGCATTCGGATAAATGATATGCTTTTTATTTTTGATAGAAATCTTGGATTTATCGAAAAATTTGAAAATCATGGTAATGCCTTTTATATCAAGCATCAATCAACATATACCCAGGATGAGGTGGTTAGGGGTGCCTATGGTGAACCTACACCTTCTGCCTCCACCCAGGCTGTTAATATTGTGAGTGCTTCAAGTGTGGCAGGAAGAACCGGACAGCATATTACAGATCTTACTGTTCAAAATCTTTCGGAAGGAGAAGTTCAGATAAACATATTACGAAGGCCGGTTTTTGTTTATTTTATTGATGGTGAACCTGAAACCATCATCAACAGAAGACAGCTAAACCGGTTATTTCCCGACCATCGTTCTGATATCCGTGCGTTTTTAAGGAATGAATCCATCTCATTTGATGAACGTGATGACCTGATCCGGTTGGGAAATTTTTTAACGTCGCTGGAATAAAAACTCTGATATATTACCAATAAAAAAACCCACCATCAGAAATGTATCTATGGTGGGTTTTTTTATGAACCAGGTTAGATTATAAACTGAATATGGATTTATCTAAACCTGAATCAATTTTCACTTCAATGACCTCCATATCTAAAACCTGGGGTCCTGCCTGCTGCTCAATGCGATGGGGGAATTTGAGTGCAACGGGCTCTGTAGCTTTTCTTCCGAATAATCTGGCAAAAAATGAAGGTCTTTCACCTTCTTTTATTACAATTTCTCTGTAATCAGAAATTACAGCTGCACCCTGGGTTGATTCTGTCCGGATTTTTAACCCGCTGGCTTTATCGTAATACTCAAAGGATTTCTCTCCCTGTGGAGATATAACTTCCACTTTGTATGCATAGGCACCGTCAATCTGCTCGAGGCCCAAAAGATTTTTTTGAATACCAAAATCCTTGTAATTCATTTCCATGTTCATGATTGCCTGCATTTTCATCATTTCAAACTGAGGTCCTTCTGTGAACTCCTGCTTACCCATTGGATTAACATCTATAGCCTTGTTACCATCAAAAACCTGTGTTGCCATTACATTTCCTCCCATTGCAGTTTCTACTTTCAAAAGGTTGGGTGCTTTCTGGTACGAAGTAATGGTAAATTCCATTCCCATCATGGATGTTTTCATTACCTGGGTCATATCTTTGATGGTTTCAAAGTTTTCTTTGCCACCAATGGCATTGAAGTATTTCTCCAAAACTGTTTCTACGGTTACGTCAGCAGGTGCTTCTGCCAGTTCTGCAGGAACCCATGGGCGGCCAAAAGCATCAAAAAGGTCTACTTCGCCTGTGGCACTGAATTTTTCGAGTGTGGGAACCACCTCTTCCTTATTTCCAACAGCAATAAGGATTGCATTATCGGGCTTCAGATATTTTTGTGCCATTTGCTGCACGTCATTTACACTTACTGCTGCAAGTTTTTCAAGGTAGGTAGCATAATAGTCTTCAGGTAAATTATACCTTTTAATGTTCAAAGCAAAGTTGGCAATAGTTCGTGGACTTTCCAGCGAACGGGCAAAGGAACCGTTCATGAAGTTCTTTACCAGTTGAAGGTCTTCCTCTGTAACGGGTTCATTTCTTAGTCTGTCCATTTCAAAAAGGATCTCAACAAAGGTGCTGTCAGTAACACTGTTACGAACCTCTGTTTGGGCAACAAAACGCCCTACCACCGGATCTGATGAGATGTTGGAACGGGCACCGTAAGTGTAACCTTTGTCCTCACGAAGGTTTTGCATCAAACGGCCTGAGAAAACACCGCCACCCAGGATGCTGTTCATAACACTTACCTTAATGGCATCTTCATGACCGGGAGTAAACTCCAGCGGATAGGTTACAGCTACATTCGACTGGCTCGCTCCCATTCTTTCTGCAAAAGCTACTCTGCGGCCTTCAGGCGGAGTTGGGGTTTGGTAAGTATGTGTGGGTACATCACCGCGCTCCCATTGAGCAAAATACTCGTCCATGAGTTCTTTGGCTTCATCAGCATTGATGTCGCCTACGATTACCATATAGGCCACATTGGGCTTGAAATAGGTGTTGTAGTATTCTTTCAGTAAATCAACGTTTATGTTATCAAG
>REDJ01000101.1 GCA_007693555.1 Bacteroidota bacterium | reverse complement strand
GACGGTAAAACGTTGCAACCGACCCCGGAACGTCAGCCAGCTTCACAAAAATGGCAGAGAAGCCTATGAACAGAATGCCCAGGGCAAGTGCAAACCAGGCAAAGAGGGGTGAGGCTTTAATATTTTTGAGCATATCCGGGAGCTGCAAAGATTGTTAATTCTTATTTTGATTTTCATCGAATGTGCAAAAATACACTGATGTTTCTGGTTTTGGTCAATACATGGATTTAATTTGATGATTATTTCTTCTCCCACCACTTCAAAAACCCGGAGTACACAATAATAAAAAGCGTAACGAAAACACTCACTACTGCCGATGGAAGAGCGATCATGGGTTCGCCCTGAAAGAAGGTAAAGGCAGCAACAGCTGAAAAGGCGCTGCTCTTGGTGGTCATCATAAAGGTGCTGCTGATGATCATGCTGCGGCGGGCGCCGCTTTTGTCCATAATAATGTGGTAAAGAAATCCCAGAACATACATAGAGATCAGCAGAATGAGTGACATAGTAAGCACAATACCCGGCTCGGCAAAGAAAACACTGGCACTCATGCCCATGATTGGAGTTACCACCAGGAAAAAGCCCCATTTGATTACCGTTTCGCGATGCTTTTCTATGGTGGGAAGTATTTTCTTGTGTCTTAGAAAGCGACTGATAATCAAGGGAATCACAATAAGCTGCACCATGATATTGAATATTTTCAAGGGGTCAATGAGAGAATCGCCCAGGAAAAGCAGCAAAATAAGCGGTGTGAGTACCATGGCAATGAAATGGAGTCCGAAAACACCGGTAACGCTGAAATTATTATCCCCGTTGAGCATGGTGGAAAACGGTATCACCGAAGGGCCGGGCGGTGCAGCTGCCACCAGGATAAACCCCACATAATATGGAAAATAACGGTGGCCGGGGTCATTGGAGAAAAACAACCATGACAACCCGATAAGCACCAATCCGAAAACAATAAAGTTGAGAAAGGTTGACCAAGCCAGGGGTTTTAATGCATTGCCTATAGGTACCCAGTTTTTGAAACTGAAACCCGTAGTGGCGAATACCATTACAAAGGCCAGGGTATAAACCGATAATTCGGCCAGCGGGCGGGTATGTTCGCCCAGAATCAAACCCACAACCAATGCAAGACTTAACACAAAATCACGATGGTTGATGATTGAGAAGAATTTTTGCATTTGAAAGGATTTCCCTGAATTCATTACGAAGTTAACAAACTTAAACATAACTTTGTCCTGCATTGTTTCATATTTATCTTATAGTGCTGTTTATGTTTAGAAAATCATAAAAATCTGCGTCATCTGCGTTCCATAAAAACTTTCTCATGCACATCTTTTACGAAGAAAATCTTCAAAATGCTCTGGTCAAATTATCCCCCGAAGAATCGCGACATTGCACAAAAGTACTGCGTCTGAAGGCAGGGGATGAGGTTGGGTTTACAGATGGAAAGGGAACTTTTGCCCGTGCCAGGCTGGTTGATGTCAATGCAAAATCAACAACCGCAGCCATTACCCACCGCGAGCTAAAGCCCAAAAGAAACTTTCACTTGCATATGGTTGTTGCACCCACCAAAAATATCGATCGTTTTGAATGGTTCCTCGAAAAGGCTACTGAATGTGGTATAGAAGAAGTTACCCCGATAATTTGCGCCCAGTCGGAGCGCACAGTGGTAAAACCCGAACGTTTGAAAAAGATCATGCTTTCTGCTATCAAGCAATCGCAACGTGCATGGTTACCCAGGTTAAATGATACAGTTAAGTTTAAAGATTTTATAAATAATTACAGTTCTGATACACCTTCATTTATAGCCCATTGCGATGAAGGAGAGAAAAACCCTTTACGGGATGCATATAACCCCGGTAAAGATGTAATGATTATGATAGGACCGGAAGGAGATTTCAGTCCTGAAGAAGTGCAACTGGCAAGGGATAAGGGCATACAGGCAATTTCTCTCGGGCAAAACCGTTTACGTACCGAAACGGCCGCGCTTGTGGCATGTGTGGCCGTGAGTTTTATGAATGGGGAGCTATGAGAATTATTATTTCTGAGAGGTCAGGCGTGATTGTGAAATTTCAGTGAAAATCACTTCTAAAAATTACAAGCAGATTAACAGGCAAAAAAATTGGTATATTTGATTTATGAAATACCCTTGTATTCACAAACGCACAAGTACCCACGAAAATAAGGGGCATGGGTATTCCATATGACCGCTGGAAAACAAATTATTACATATGAAATACTCATGCATGCACAAACGCACAAGTACCCGCGAAAATAAGGGGCATGGGTATTCCATATGACCGCTGAGAAACAAATTATTTACATATGAAACTAATCGACGAAATACAAGGAAAAATAAATGAATTTTCACTTATATGTCGTGAGCACGATGTGCAATTTCTCTATGCTTTTGGTTCATCAATAACCCCTGAATTTGATGAGAAAGAAAGTGATTTTGATTTTCTGGTTAGTATTGATGAAGAGGATCCTTTATTAAAAGGAGAAAAACTTATTTCGTTGTGGGATAAACTGGAGAATTTCTTTCATCGTAAAATTGATCTTCTCACCGAAAATTCCATAAAGAATCCTTTTTTAAAAAAAAGTATCGATGATACAAAAGTGCTGATATATGATGGAAGAGAAAAAAAAGTACTTATCTGATATTTTATCAGCAATTATCTGAGCTAGCTTTTAAAGTTATTTACCAGTATAGAATTATGTTATGTAATCATTTGTTTCCGGTAAAACTACGAGATGCTTCGCTTTGCTCAGCATGACAAGATTTTTCAGAGGTCATTTGGGGGTTGCGAGGTTTTAGCAGGGGCGAAGCCCTTGCTAAAACCTCGCAACCACCTCTCTTAGATTCATAACTTCCTGTCATTCTGAGCGCAACATAGTGAAGCGAAGAATCTCGTAACCTTTCAAGAATTTTATTGAAAAATTTTTTTTTAAAATAGTTTTTAATTGAAAATCAGTTGAGATGCACATAAAGAATCTAATATTTTTAATTTTCATATTAATCCATTCTGTTTCTTTCACTCAAAACTACCAGATTGCAACTTTGAAATACCGGGGTGGGGGCGACTGGTATTCTAATCCCACGGCGCTGCCCAACCTGGTTGAGTTTGCAAACCGTGAGATCGGTACATCCATCAGCACCAATATTGCCACTGTTGAGGTGGGCAGTCAAAACCTGTTCAATTATCCTTTTGTGTATATGACAGGTCATGGCAATGTGGTATTTTCAGCCCAGGAAGCACAAAACCTGCGCAATTATCTTGTTGGCGGTGGATTCCTTCATGTGGATGATAACTACGGGCTGGATCCCTTTTTCCGGCGCGAGATTGCCAAGGTTTTTCCGGAATATGAACTGGTTGAGCTACCCTATTCCTATCCTATCTATCATCAAAAGTTCTCATTTCCCGATGGACCACCCAAAATCCATGAACATGATGGCAAACCTCCGCAAGGGTTCGGGATTTTTCATGAAGGCAGATTGGTTTTATATTACACCTACGAAATCGATCTGGGTAATGGCTGGGAAGATCAGATTGTGCACGGTAACCCTGAAGAAGTGCGATTGAAAGCCCTGCGCATGGGGGCTAACATTCTTCAATACGTTTTCAACCGGGAATAAATACCTTCATTTTCTAAACTGTTTCTTTGCTTTTACCCCGATGAGTGAGTAAGAACATGGGAAAGTAAGAAAGTAAGAAAACAGGAAAATAAATAACAAGATAATTAAGTGAGTTTTGGGATGGCATCCCTTACAAGTTTCTCCGGCTTACCTGATGAAGAACAGCTAATACCATGTCGGAAGTGGATATCAGGATTGATTGGAGGGATGCAATCCCTTGAATAATAGTACTAAAAAAAAGTCACATCGTGATTTTTAAAACTGCGTCTTTGCGTCTCTGCGAGATTAAAAACTTCCGTGCATTGACTTTGTCGGGCTCCGCGAACTCCCTACCTTAGCGACTCCGCGGTAAAAAACACACTTACCACTAACTCCCTGAAATCATTCATGTAAAACTTTCATGATCACTTTATTCAGGTTTTCAATGGCCAGGGGTATGCTCCAGCGATCGGTGTCATTTTGCTCAACATAATTAGAAACAGCCCTGATTTGGGCACAAGGGATGTCTTCGGCAAAACATGAGAAGAAGAAAGCCGCACCTTCCATGCTTTCCGTAGCCGGGTTGCACCGTTTTCTGATTTTTTCAATGCTTTTATTGGTGGTATGCACCCTGTTAACCGTGATACTACGTACGGTTTTTAACTGATTTATGGTTTTGCTTTTTATGGGAAGTTCATTCACCATTTGCCCGTCTTTGTAAGGAAAATAATTCTCTTCCAGTAGCTTGAGATCAATTAAAGACAGAAAATACTCTCCTTGCTCGGCTCCCAGTTCAGGAAACTGATCGTGGGTAATATGAACTACTTCACCCAGCTCCAGGTCGCGGACAAAACTTCCTGCGATGCCCAGGTTAAACGCTGCATCGTAATGGTTTTTGGCCAGTACTTTACCCATAAGATATGCCGTTGGTACCATTCCAACCCCTGTTGTAAGAACATCAATCTGCATCTTATTGAAAGTATAACGGTTCATTTGGGCATTGATCCGTTCAATAAAATTAAAATGTTTTAAAAGGGGCTTAATCTCCAGAGTGGTGGCAGAAACTATAAGAATTTTCATTGTTTTGCTCTTAAGGTTGTTTGCTCTGGTAAATATACAAACAAAAGTGATGTAACAATGATGCCGGGTTTAAAATGTCTGGAAAATTGTAATAAAAAAAGCATAAAAGAAAACATATGTTTAAAAAATCTTTGGGTTTACAGGAATAATTATTATATTTATAAGGAAACGTCCTGGCACTTTACTTATCTGTGCTTATATCATATAAGAAATACACAGGAAAATGAAGAATATTTTACGTACAATCAGCTTTTTCTTTTTGTTTTACAATGTATTCCCTGACTGCTCCTACGCAAATATACCAGCAGATACATTAAAGATTGATTCCCTTCTTGCTTTTGCCTTTACTCTTGAGGCTAATCAGCCTGATAGTGCAATTGCACTGTATGAACAAGCCGGTATCAGGGCAAAGAAAATAAAAGATCCTTTGCGTGAGGGTCAGTCTTACCATTACAGAGCCCTGGTAATGTTTGAACAGGGCGAATATGATCTTGCCCTTGAAAATTACAATCTGGCAATAGAGCTGTATAAACAATCGGGCAATGAAACAGGCATCGCTTCTGTAAAATCCAATATGGGGAATATATGGTTGCTCACGGGAGATTATGAAAAAGCCGTGGATCTGTATTTTCAGGCAATTGAATCGTTTAAATCATTAAAGGATACATTGCGCCTGCTTATCAGCTATATGAACATAGGAACCCTTTTCTATGATAATGACTACCCCGGTGAAGGACTCAACTACCTGGAGCTTGCCTTGCCACTGGCTGTTGATTTACAGGATGACCGAACCCTGGCAGAAATCCATCACAGCATCTCACTCAATTATTACAAACTTGACAGTATTGAATCCTTCCTTTATCATATGCGAAAGGCCAGGAGCTATGCCATTGAAGCCGACCATCTGTATGTTGAGATGCTCACCTACAACAGCAACCTGGAATACCATATTGACCATGAAAACGTTGACTCAGCTCTATACTATGCCAGGATGAATCTGGATGCTGCTGAGTTGTATGGCAACCCTTACAACCTTACCGGAACTTACAACATGGTTGGCTCAGCTTACATTCTTGCTAATATGCCTAACAGAGCTCTTATTGTACTCCATAAAGCCCATTCTCTTGGTGAGACACACGGTTTCATACCCATGCTTGCCTGGTCAAATGAGAGCCTTGCAAAGGTTTATGAATCACTGGGAACGTTTCGTGAAGCCCATAAGCATGCTTCCTCTCTGAATGTATTGAAAGACAGTGTTTTCAAAATGGAGAGACAAAAAGAAGTATTGGCCATGGACCGAAAATACAATGTGGCACAAAAGCAACACGAACTGGAACAACAGCAACTTTCCATTGAATTGAAAGATCAGCAATTGAACAGAAGGAATACTTTGGTTGCATTGTCGGGGGCTTTTTCATTGCTTTTACTGTTGCTGATTTTTCTACTTTACAAACTTATGCAGAATAAAAGCAGATTATCTGCCAGGGAAATGGAACAGGTAAAATTGCAACGCGACAAGCAAATGATCAAAGCGCTGATGGAAGGCGAAGAAAAAGAGCGCCGCCGAATTGCACGCGAATTGCACGACGGTATAAATGGCAACCTGGCAGCTCTCAAGCTGAATCTGGCAGGCATTCAAAACAAAGATTTTAGCAGTCTGCTTGAAGAAACCATGTCGGAGATAAGAGATCTCTCGCACAATCTTGTACCTGATGTGGTAAAACGTTCGGGTTTGAAAAATGCATTGGAACAGTTTGTATATAAAATAAACAGGTCGCCTGATATCAAGGTGGATTATCAGTTTATGGGAAGCGAAAACTCTATTGCAGAAGAAATGGGTGTTCATATGTACCGGATAGTACAGGAATTATTAACCAACAGCCTGAAGCACTCCGGGGCAAGTCAAATCCTTGTTCAGATTATTATAAATGAAGAAACCATCAGTTTAACTGTGGAAGATGATGGTAAAGGATTTGAGATCAATCCTGAAGTAGGATTGCCTGAAAACTCAGAAGGCATTGGCCTTTCAGGGGTTGAAAACAGGGTTACATATATGCAGGGTAGCTTCGATATTCATTCTTCATCTCATTCAGGTACAAGCATTCACATTGAAATACCCTTAACTGCAAACGTAGTATCATGATAAAAATAGCCGTCACCGATGATCATCCGCTTATGGCCGAGGGCATCAGAAATGTACTGAATGGAAATGATAAGATACGCCTGATGGCTTCCTGGCGACTGGCACAGGAGACTCTCGAAGATGAAACTCTTCAGCAGATTGACGTATTGTTTCTGGATATCAATCTGCCCGATATGAATGGCATTGAGCTATGTAAAATTCTTTTGGAAAAGTACAACCAACTCAGGATCATTGCCATCACCTCACACCAGGAATCCTGGTTTCTGAAAAATATGATGAAAGCCGGGGCAAAGGGCTTTCTCCTTAAAAGTGCTTCCCCTGATGACATCATTGAAGCTATCATATCTGTATGCCGGGGAAAAGAATACATTCAGCAGGAAATGAAAGACTTGTTGCTCAACGAGTCTTTAAACCAAAATCAGGCTAACAATTTAATTCCCAAACTAACCCGCCGCGAAAAAGAAATTCTGCAGCTCATAGCAGAAGAATATACCACCCAGGAAATGGCCGACAAACTATTTGTCAGTGCCAAAACGGTTGAAACCCACCGCCAGAATCTCACCCTTAAATTTGGGGTAAAAAACTCCGTTGGATTGGTACGAATGGCCATGGAGATGGGGTTGTTATAGATTCTGTTGTTTCCTTTTTTATATCACTGCGGATGCATGAATATTGCATCTCGCAGGAAGCGCTGATTTTCCGGGTACGACTATAGTTCGTGCCCGGAATTTTTTATCCCCCCCTGATTTTCCGTGTACGACTTCAGCTCGTGCCCGGAATTATTTGCGTATTTAGTCCGGGCAGGGACCTCTAGCCCTACCCGGACAAACTAAATTCCGGCCGCGGTTGCAGCTTTGCCCGGACCTTCCTAAAAAAAATCAGGGTATTCCACCAGATTTCCCTTTTGGTGGAATACCCTGTTTTCTTTTGTGGGTATCGTGGGGAACTTTACAGTAACAATTCATTCGTTAAATGAAAAAGTCAGAATTTCCTTGCAGTCAACATATGCGATAAACTTTATAAGCAAAGAATCTTATGCATTCAGTTGAAGATTTTGAAAATACAAAAATGGTATATGTCAACTCATATTACAGAGCTGGTTATACAGTTAAATCTTCCCCGCAAGGAACAGTGAATAAGATGGAAATATGCCTGCTTGAGAACCAACAGTGCACTTACTTTCAAAACTGGAAGGAAATGATTACGAAAAATCATCATAAACCTGAAATTATAAATCCAGAGATATATTATGGTATCTGGTACATGGAGCAAATGAGCGATAATGAGTTTTCATTAAATCTATCATTCGAAGAAGGTTTTAATCGGTTTTTTGAACTGATTTTAACCCGCCAGGGAGAAGTTATTCTCAATGGCAAGCGGTTCCAAATAAGCAAAATCAAAAATTTCACAAATCATAAAAAACCAAATAAATAAAGGAGAATTTATCATGAAACGAATCGTACTTTTTTTAATAGCCACGGTCTTTTTAACAGCCCCGGTTTTACATGCCCAGCAATTTGTATGGGAGCAAATGATTACCCAGAATTCATTTTACAATTTTTTCACCGGTATTCATCTGCATGAACCCAACACCATTTATGTGGTGGGCGAATACGGGAGAGAATTTGATTTTGACGGCGAGGTTTACCCGAAAATGACCCATGCCACCAATTCGGAAGGAATGATCCTGCGCATGGACTCCCTGGGCAATGTGCAATGGCTCAGGCGCATTGGCGGGGTCTCTGTTTTTCGGTCCAATGGGGTTACCACCGATGAGCAGGGGAATGTATATTATCTGGTCTTCAACCAAAACTCAAATTTCTTGGTGCTCGATGGCGACACCATTGCACCTTTAAACGGACAAGGGCTTTTGAAATTTACTCCCGAAGGGGTGTATGAAGGCATTGTTCCAACAGGCACTTTGTTTAACAATACAATAGACAACACCACTGAAAAGTTTTACATACAGGATAACAGAATTTATTTTTCTTCAGGAAGATTTGTGCGGTGTTACGATATGGATGAGAACGAGTTGCTCTGGACCCATACCATTTCCGGGGGTGGTTCGCAACAACCGCGTTTTGAAGCTTTTCATTTTGACGGAGAAACCCTGCTGCTGGGAG
>REDJ01000109.1 GCA_007693555.1 Bacteroidota bacterium | reverse complement strand
GATCTGCCCACTTTCCTTCAGCAAAAACTGGCACCCAAAACCGGCAAAGTCATTGAAATTGATGCCAATGATCCCTTGCTGGTTCAATATCACAATGAAACCATAAAAAATATTTCGGATGATAACTCCCTGGCTGAAGCCTGCAAACCCTTTGACTTCAGTGCGATGCAGGGCACATTGGCCGGCGAGCACCGCGGAGCCCATTACTTTACCATTGGTCAGCGCAAGGGGCTGAACATCGGAGGCAAGGCCCTCCCCCTCTTTATCATCGGAACCGATGTGGATAAAAACATCGTTTACGTGGGGCAGGGACACGACCACCCCGGCCTGAACCGCAAAGGGCTGTTTATCGCAAAAGACGAAATCCACTGGATCCGTCCTGATCTGGAACTCCAACCCGGGCAAACCCACAAATGCCGGGCCCGCATCCGCTATCGCCAGGAACTGCAGGATGCCACCCTGGTCATGCACGAAAACGGGCTCTACATCCTGTTTGACCAGCTGCAGCGCGGTATCGCCACCGGACAATATGCCGCATGGTATTATGATGATGAAGTGGTGGGTTCAGGAGTAATCGGGTAAGCCTTGTTTTTAGCATCTCTCATGAAAAAATTTTGCAAATGATTCGATTTTGGTGTATTTTTACACCAAAATGTAACCTTATGGCACGACAAAGCATATCACTCACCAAGCCAAACGATGAGTGGCTTAAAGATCAGGTGAACAAAGAAGAATATTCCAGTAAAAGTGAACTTGTGAATGATTTAATCAGGCAGGCAAGAAAACAACAAGCCCAGATCGACTGGATCAAAGCCAAATTAGAGAAGGCTGAAAAAAGTGGATTTACTAATGATACTAAAGAACAAATCCTAAAACAATCAAAGTCTTTACTGAATGGCTGAATATCGATTAATCAATAAAGCTAAATTTGTTGTCGTCAGTATTCTGGAGAGACATAACATATTCCACACCAGATAAATAGGCTATCATATCATCTTAAGATAACAAGACATTTTACCCGCGTATTCCTACGGAAAATTTCAGCCTTGCAAAGCAGTATTTTTAATTGCATACATTTTCCCACAAAGCTGAAACCGTTATGAGAACTCATCTACTACTCGTATTGCTTATTCTGAGCAGCAAATTTATTTATTCCCAGCATGTTAGCATGGAAATGGCCGGTCAGGTTGCTGGAAATATCCTGGCAGAATATAAATCAATACCCGCTGAAAATATAACTTTCTCTGAAATCATCCGGTCAGATTCATCCGGAGAAGAACCCTTGTGGTATATTTTCAATCATAACACCGGCGGGTTTGTTATGATATCGGCAGATGAACGGGCATATCCCATCCTGGCCTACTCGGAAACCGGAAGCATTCCCCAGGACGAAGAAAGCTGGTCGCCTGCATTTAAGGAGCTGATTGAAAATTATAATATGCAAATTGAGCATATAATCATAGATCAGTTAAGCAAATCAACTGAAACAACGCTTCTTTGGGAAAAGCTACTTGAAGGAAAGCCCGTAGGATTTAATTCAGCAAAGAACATATCACCATTATTGGCAACCACCTGGAACCAGGGTTGCGGATACAATGCACTGTGTCCTCCAGATCCCGCCGGCCCGTGCGGAAAAGTATACGCAGGCTGTGTGGCTACTGCTATGGCACAGGTGATGCGACATCATGAACATCCAGTGTCCGGAACAGGAAGTCATTGTTATACCCATAATACCTATGGCGAGCTTTGTGCCGATTTTGAGAATACTGTGTATAATTACGATGCTATGCCCAACAACAGCAGCAATACAGCTGTTGCAGAACTTATGTATCACTGCGGTGTGTCAGTGAATATGATGTATTCCCCATCAGGCTCCGGGGCTTATTCGTTTTCTGTGGTAAACGCATGGAGAAACTTCTTTGATTACACCAATATGCTTTTGGTAGGAAAGAACAACTACTCTGAAGCAGCCTGGAACAGGATCCTTAAAAATGAGCTGGAGAACAACAGGCCTATGTATTACGCAGGCTCTGGCAGTGGCGGACATGCTTTCGTTATTGACGGGTATCAAAACACCAATCATTATCATGTAAACTGGGGCTGGGGTGGTTACCTTGACGGATATTTTTATCTGAGTGCACTCAATCCCGGAGGCATGAATTTTACCAACAATCAGCAAGCCATTGTGGGTCTCATTCCCAATGGATTGTTTACAGGACTGGATGTATCGTCTTCTATAGAATTACCCTGTGGAACACCATTGTCAGCAGATATTTCAACCGGAACAGATTATGTAAACTACTATAAGAATACCTGGCCGACAGCTGTCGGCAAAGAGCTGGTATATCACTTTACCACCAGCATACCGGGCAGGGTAAGAATCAAAATCTCGGATAATTTGGGTGGAGATGTAAATACTTTCCTGCTGAGTCATCCGCATCAGGATTCATTGATTACATATGGCACCAACGGGTTCATCAGAGATAATATGGAACCCGGCACTTACTACCTTGCAGTGGAAGGTGTTAACGGTGCCGAACCTGAGTTTACTATTGAACTGATTTGCCCCTCTGAAGATGCCGATCTTATCATTGAAAATATTCAATCTTCACATCAGTTTATAGAATCAGAAACCCCGAATGTTACGTTTAGCTCGAAAGTAAGAAATATAGGAAGTACTGCAGCAAATGCATGCTCCATAGAATACTTTTTATCAGAAAATGATCAGTTTGATTTCGGAACCGATATTTACCTGGGAAGTGATATTATAGCAGCATTAAATCCGGGTGAACATACAGATATTTCCACAACGCTGAATATGCCATCCGGACTAACCACCGGGAACTACTATATTGTCTTTGTAGTTGACAGGGAAAATGAAGTTCCGGAGTCGGATCCTGACAACTTTGGGTTTCTAATGATCATGGTTCCCAATGAGGGTAACCTTGATTGTTCTTCAGCCATTGCTCTTGAAGATGGTGTATGGCATTGGGGAAATACACTTAATGACGGAGCAAACAATATTGAAGATTACTGGAGCGGCAACAATATGACCGGCCCCGAAGTAATTCATTCATTTATTTCGCCTTACAGCGGAATGGCAAATGTTACTTACGTGAAAAAATCGCCCGGAAGAATGCCCGCATTTCTTTTGCCCCTCTGTAACGAATTCACCTATAAATCCAGTTTCTGGATGCAACAGATCTATGATACCATTGTTAGCCATGAAGTGCATATTTACGGTGGTGTGGAGTACTTTATCGTTGTGGATGGAGAGCATGGCGCCCACGGCGATTACGGCATACGTGTTGATTTTCCGGAGCAATGCCCGCAACTGGTTATTGAACATTCAGGATCAGCACAATTGTGTGAAGGACAGCATTTGCCAAGCTTATGGACATCCTATGGTTACAATAATTATAAGTGGTATAAGGACGGAATCATCATACCCGGGCAGACAAGCTCCTGGTTTACTCCTGAAACAACAGGAACCTACCATGTTGAAGTGGATGAGAACGGATGCACCGGTATATCTGAATCCCTTACTATTGCCATGGATTTCTACCCGGATACTGCCAACATAGTAAGCACAGGTCCTACTGAATTTTGTTTCGGTGAAAGTGTCGAACTGCAGATTGAAGCTTCTGTTCCTTATGATATCAACTGGGCCCGCAATGGTGAGCCCATTGAAGGAGCAAATTCCGATTCTTTTATGGCAACAGAATCCGGAATTTACTCTTTAAAAATATCGAACGGAGCTTGTAGCATTGGTTCGCAAAATACGATTGAAGTAATCGCAAATCAATTGCCGGCAAATATAGGAGAGCCTTTGCCCATACCATCAGAAAACATTGAATTTTATTATACATTCGATAACGATAATTCGGATATTAGCGGAAACAACTATTCTTTCATTTGCTGGGATTTTCAACCTGCCAACGACAGGCATGATAACTTCTGGAAGGCAAGATATTTTACGCCCGGCGATATAAGGGGTTACTCTTCTCACCGCTACGACATACCCGAAGAGTTTACATTAACTCTTTGGTTTAAAACCACTACCAATGCGGGTGGATTTATGGCCGGATTTGTCAATAATCCATGGAATGCCAGTGCTGCAGATGCTTTTTTATATATGTCAAACGATGGGAAAATTCATTTTTACCTTAGTAATAACGGCACTCCGGCCGAACTCAGCAGCAGCAACTCCTACAATGACGGCCAATGGCATAGTGTTTTGATACAACATGACAGTGGAATGCTCATGGATATCAACGAAGGAGAAGAGATACTGGAAAATACCGATGATATTACAAAAGCAAACTTTATGGGATACTGGAATTTTGCCGGGGCCAACTTACCGGCAAACATTTCAAGCATGCCCACTTCTCATTATTTCGATGGATATCTTGACGAACTTTTGTGTGTTAACGAAGCTATTCCGTTCTTAAACCAATACAATGATACACCCAAACTCCTGAACCTGGAGATGCAAACCACCGGCACAGTCTGCGACAGCGAGCATGTAACATTTCAGATCAATCCATCCCAGTATGGCATTGAATATAAAGTCTGGAATAATACGGCTTCTGAATGGTATCCCCCGTTTGCTGTGGGTAATGGCGAAGCAATTATCATTGGCGGTGATAACGCAATTACAGAAAGTACAGAGTTTCTGATTTTCGCTGTCAATAATGAAACGGGCTGTGAAACTTTGCTAAATATTGACTTCACGGTAGAAGTTCATTCGTCAGAAGAGCCTGAAATTCTTATTGGGTCAGATGCAACAGAAAATGTTTGCGAAGGAGCAGTCATTATTTTTGATGCTCAGGTAACAGGCACCGGTTTAAATCCTGGCTATCAGTGGTACCTGAATGATGTTCTTCAAACAGAAAATACACCAACATTTAGTCTGGACGCCACCGAAGGACCAGCAGAAGTTTATGCCGTTGTGATCAGCGATAATCCTTGTTCTTTAAGTCCGGATGCTACATCCAACACCCTGCAGCATACCGTTCATGCTTTACCCTATGTAGCTCTTGATGATGATATGGAAATCTGTGAAGGAGAAGAGATCACCCTTTTGGCCACATACGAGAATGGCACCCTGAGCTGGGATCATGACGTTGTGAACGGAGAACCCTTTGTTCCTGCGGAAACCACAACTTACACCGCCACTGTAGAGTCAGAACATGGATGCGGAACAATTACCGGTCAGGTATTGGTAATAGTACATCCGTTGCCGGAAGTAAATATTTCAGAATCACAGCATGATGAAGGCATTTTACTGGATGCCGGACCGGGTTTTGCAGATTACCTCTGGAGTCCGGGTGGCGAGATAACCCAAACCATCATTGTAAATGAATCAGGCACCTACGAAGTTTTTGTAACAGACTTCAACGGATGCAATGGAAACGACGCAACTCAGGTTACCATCACCGGATTAAATACTCCGGGAATATCCGAATTAAGGATATATCCAAACCCCGTAAACGATTTTCTGTTTATTGAATCCGAAATGGATTATTCAGTTGAATTGATAAGCATCAGCGGTCATCATATTTTCAGAAAAACGCTCAATGGCAATGACCAGCTGGATATGACAGGCGTCAATCCCGGGTTATATCTGCTTCGCATACTGAAAAGCGACCGTTTGCCCGAAGTTTTTTTGATTATAAAAAAATAGTTGCCTTTTTCAGTCTGCTTCTTTTGAATATAATTCCATTTACCGAAGTATTTGGGCTGTGCATTATTTGATTGCATTTCAGAGCATTCGGGAAATATCTTTAACCATTGATCAAATAAAAGGCTTGAATATCGGCAGCTTAGCATCGCCACAGGGCAATATGCTGCATGGTAATATGATTCAAAGGTGGTGGGCTCAGGAGTGATCACTGAATAACAACTTGTTCAAGACTAGCTTTAATGAAATAGTAAATGATAAGAAATCTGGCGATTGCTTTTGTCAAAAAGCAATCGCATTTTTCTATTATTCATACAAATATAAACCAGCGTATTAATTATCATACAATTTGTTAAATATTTAACATATTTTTAAAAAAACGTTTAAATCCATTTGTTATACCCTCCGTTAAACTTTGGCTTTTTTCTGTATGGAAATGATTATCAGCTATTTAAATATATGTAAATCAGATGAATAGCATGTCAATTATAATAAGGATACTTGTTTCTTCTATTTGAAATAACATCCTTATTCATTCATTGATTATCTTTACAAGACCAAAAACTTAAACCACACATGAAGAGCTCTCATTATTTTTTTCTTATTCTGTCGTTTTTTAGCATTCCGCCTTGATGTGAGAATGGACAGGATATATTCTATACAAAGCCGTTCTCTTATCATGGAGAACGGCTTTGTGTTTTTAGAGCGTGAAAAAAAGAATAATAACCCAAAAGCAGAAAATATGCAATACGAATTACCCGAACAGGCCGGCCTGTATGGAAAGGAAAATGAACACGACAGCTGCGGTATTGGTTTCGTGGCCAATATCAAAGGAGATAAATCTCAGGATATCGTAAAAAAGGGTCTGGAGGTTTTAATGAATATGACCCATCGCGGAGCAGAAAGTTCTGACAATGTAACGGGCGACGGTGCAGGGATACTTATTCAGATCCCTCATGAATTTTTCCGAAAGGAGATAAAGAATCTTTCTCCTGCGGGTACTTATGGCGTGGGCATGATGTTTCTGCCTGCCATAGAAAAAGACAGAAAAGCATGTGAAGAAATTTTTTACAGAATAATTAAGGATGAAAATCTTGAACTAATAGCTGTCAGAGATGTCCCTGTTAATAAAGAGATACTGGGAAAAATTGCCCGCATTAACGAACCCTTCATGAAACAGGTTTTTATAACCGGGGATTACGAACAGGAAGACATGGAAAGAAAGCTCTATGTAATACGCAAACTGGCAGAACAGGAAGTAAGGGAATCGGATATTAAAACAAAAAGCTTCTTTTATTTCTCCAGTTTATCTACCAAAGTAATGATATATAAAGGGATGTTCACCCCTGAACAATTGGCAGATTATTTTCCCGACTTGCATGATAAGAGGTTTCAAAGTGCCATTGCTCTTGTGCACTCCCGATTCAGTACCAACACCTTTCCCACCTGGTCGCTGGCACAACCTTTCCGCTTTATTGCCCATAATGGCGAAATCAATACTATAAAAGGAAACCGTTTATGGATGCAAACCCGGGAGTCTCTTCTGAAAACAGATGTTTTTGGCAAGGATCTGCAAAAACTTTTTCCCATTATTGAACCCGGCAGAAGCGACTCAGCTTCGTTAGATAATGTACTCGAATTTTTGGTTCTTACCGGGAGATCACTTCCGCATGCACTGGCCATAATGGTACCCGAATCTTTTAACGATAAAAATCCGATTCCGCAAAGCCTCAAAGACTTTTATGAATATAATTCAACCATAATGGAGCCCTGGGATGGGCCTGCTTCATTGCTCTTCTGCGATGGAAGATATGTGGGAGGCACCCTTGACCGCAATGGTCTGAGGCCCTCAAGATACCTGGTTACCAATGATAACCTTATCGTTATGGGTAGTGAAACCGGCGTGCAATCATTTCCCGATGAACAGATAAAGCAAAAAGGCCGGCTTCGCCCGGGAAAAATTCTGCTGGTAGATACCAAGCTGGGGGTAATCATTTCCGATGAGGAGATAAAAAGCCAACTCTCACGAACCAATCCCTATGGTAACTGGCTGCGTGAGCATCGTCTCGACCTGGAACAGATAGAAGTAAAAGAACGCGTTCCCTCTGGTCTGGGTAAAAAGTACACAACATGGCTTAAAGCATTTGGGTATTCAAAAGAAGAGATTGAACATATCATAAAACCCATGGCAAGCGAAGGTAAAGAGCCAACGGGTTCCATGGGTAATGATACGCCCATGGCCATATTATCCGATAAGCCTCAAAGACTATTCAACTATTTCAAGCAGCAGTTTGCACAGGTTACCAATCCACCCATAGATCCCATCAGAGAAGGGCTGGTAATGTCGCTTACCAATTACATCGGTTCAATTAACAAAAACCTGCTTGAAGAGACTTCTGCAATTTGCAAACTCATACGCTTCAAAAGTCCTATTATTAACAACACCGATCTTGGTAAAATCAAGGACCTCAGATATGCTGACTTCTCTAATGTAATTCTGCCTATGGTTTTTAATGCGAAAGGCGGCGGAAAATCGCTTGCAGAAGCTCTTGAGAAGCTTTGTCTTGAAGCAGAACAAGCAGTAGATAACCATCTGAATTACATTATCCTTTCCGACCGCAATATTGATAAAGGACATGCGCCTATACCATCACTGCTGGCGGTGGCCACAGTACACCATCATCTGATCAAAACCAAAAAGCGTATGCAGGTGGGATTGGTGGTAGAAACAGCCGAGCCTCGCGAGGTAATGCACTTTGCCCTGCTATTAGGCTATGGCGCCAGTGTTATCAACCCCTACGGAGCATTTGCCGTTATTGACGACCTGGTAAAAAACAATCACATCGAAATGGAGTACAAAAAAGCCAGGGAGAATTATATCAAAGCCGTTGACAGTGGTTTGATGAAGATACTTTCCAAAATGGGCATTTCTACACTGCGCAGCTATCATGGAGCTCAGATATTTGAATGCCTTGGACTGGCTAATGAAGTAGTTGACAAATATTTCAACGGAACCGCATCCAGGATTGGGGGTATTGGTCTGGAAGAAATAGCTATGGAAGCTATCATTCCCCACAATAATGCATTTATTGATCCCCACGAGAACGGGTCGTTTTTACTTCCCAATATTGGCTATTATTCTTACCGGGTAAATGGTGAACATCATGCATGGAACCCGCAGTCAGTTGGTTTGTTGCAGTGGGCCACCAAAACGGGCAATTACGATAAATATAAAGAATATGCCGCCCTGGTGAACGAAGAAAATCGCAAGCCTGTTTTTCTGAGAGGATTTCTCGATTATAAAACCAACCCTATTCCCCTTAAGGAGGTAGAGCCTGCTGAGGCCATTATGAAAAGGTTTGTTACAGGTGCTATGTCTT
>REDJ01000181.1 GCA_007693555.1 Bacteroidota bacterium | reverse complement strand
TTATAATTTTTTTACTGTTCGGATGTAAATAATTCTTTAAGTAGCAGTAATACAGATGTATAGGGTAGGGTATTGATAAAGTAAAAGGAAGGTTTTTTTTTGTAAACAAATTGTGCTGTATTTAATAAAAATCCGATTGACGATTGTACTCCATAGAATAACACACAACCATAGTCTACTGCAGAATAGGATGCTAGCCATGCTTGAAGTGTCACACAAAAGGTGCTTTCACCTGACCGGGTTGCGGGGGTCTTAATTTTTGAAAAAAGCACCCTTCGTGTGGCTTCAGTTTAATTTAGTATCTAATATAGGGTTTTGAAGTTTGTCGTTATTATTCAGATTGTCTATGCATTTTTTTTGATTCAGAAAAAAAACGGTTTTGGCTATAAATCGTCATATTACCAAACGGTTATTTCTTTTTTCCCCTGCTTTACCTGGTATGCAGCTTAATGATGATTTTGTTGCTATTGGTTTTTAATGATTTTAAAACTTGTGGTGTATGTATTGGTTCTCAGGCGCAGGATATAGATGCCACCTTGTATTACGTTCGTATCCACCGACAGGTATTCCATTCCATAAGAGTTTTTTTCTGTTTGATAAATCAACCGGCCTTGTATATCAAATATCTCAATGAGAATTTGCTGCTGGTTGGAAAAATCACCCCGGATTTTTATTTGATTATCGAATGGGTTTGGAAAAACAGAAAAGTCAATGCCTCCACAGGTAAAAATGCTTGTAGTATCATCAGAATCATCACCTTCATCAATAGGATACTCTTCCGGCCCGGTATAATTCCTGAGTATAGCTCCCCATTGCCCAACTGCTATCACGGTGTTTTCATCTCTTACAGCTAAACCGTATAAATCGGAATATTCTGACAAAAGGGTAAACTCCCATGTTTCGCCACCATCATTTGTGCTGAAGATAAATCCATTATTGCCAACCATGTAGCCATCCTGCTCAGAGTAAAAAGCAATATCACGTACCCTGTTACTATAGGGAGCCACGGATAAGGTTATCCACTCCCAATCTTCTCCAGCGTTTGTTGTTTTAGCATAACCATTTGATCTTACAGCGGTAAAACCGGTGGTGTCATTGATAAAGTGTATGGAAAAAATATCATGATTAGTTACTTTCTCTGCTTCTGTCCATGTTTGGCCACCATCGGTAGTGCTGATAATGGTACCACTGTCACCACATACGTAACCTGTATTGGCATCTGTGAAAAATACTGAGTTAAGAAGTACATCCACCTGTGAATTTTGTGCCACCCAGTCTTCGCCTCCATTAGTGGTTTTGTAAATGAAACCATGAACTCCCACAACATAACCCGTGTGTGCGTCCACAAAATGCACTGACCGAAATCCTCCTGGAAGGTTATTATTAAGCACCCAATTTTTGCCTCCATCTGTTGTTTTGAGTATGATGCCACCAAATTCAAGGTCTGAATAATTTAAGCCGACGATAAAGCCTGTGTTCTCATCAATAAAATGTACTTTTTGGTAATTGTCATTAGGATGCAGAGGCTCCATAATAGTCCATGTTCTGCCGTTTGTGTTTGACCGCGCAATTACTAAGTGTCCAACTGCTACTATGGTAGTATCATTGACAAAGTCAGCATCATTGAATTGTTCATCTGTTAATAAGAACTGGGAACCGGTTTCGTAGGTGTTTGATTGCAGATCAATGAGGGCGGTTTCATTAAAACTGCCCGCTACCAACCCTTTATGCTCATTCTCTAAAGCCAGAAACTTATTAAAGTTGAAGTCAAGATAATAGTCGGGCAACAGGTTCGTATTGGTCCAGGTCTCACCTGCATCTGTGGTTTTATATATCCGTGACATTTTCCCCAGTGCATAGCCTTTGGTATCACTAACGAATGAAAGGGCCATCACCTCATCATCAGGATTTAGTTTTGCAACCCATGTTACACCGCTATCGGTACTTTTATATATGCCGCCCCATGATGCCAGGATGATGGTTTCTTCGTCAATAAGATGCATATCATGAAGCCAGTAAAAACTCAGTTGCGAATGAAGTACGTCCCAGTCCTCCCCGCCATTGGTTGTTTTGGCAAAAACACCGGCGCTTCCGGCAATATAGCCGGTGTTCTCATCTATGAAGCGTATAGCTCTTAGGCCTTGATTAACTCCGGGTATGGTTATTTGCGTCCAGTTTTCACCACCATCAGTGGTTTTATATAATCGACCCATCATATCAGATATAAAGCCAACGTCCTCATTTATGAAATAAACTTCTTCGTAGTATGCTGTTTCTGAGCCTGTGTCTTTTTTTATCCAGCTATCTCCACCATCCGTAGTTTTTAGAAAAATTGCGTTGCTGCCAACTACAAAGCCGATGTTCTCATCCAAAAAGAATACTTTGTTAAAACTTCTTACCTGGGGATGCTTTGTGTGTACCCATGAATTTCCTCCATCTTCGGTCTTTACTATGTAATGACACCCAACCAATACATAGGTTTGACCTGAGACATGTGTCATGGAATTGGATTCAATTAGCGGCGGTATGGGGTTAATCCATTGCCATTGTGCATTTGCCGGCAAAATGTGGCAAATAATTGCTGCGATAAGTAGTAGTTTTTTCATGTTTGTAAGGGTTTTAAAAATTATGAATTATTATTATGATACTTAAATGAGAGATTTTACTTTGAATGACCAGATTGAGTTATTCTGAATTTACACCGTTGTAATTGAAATTCAGGGATTTTGTGCTCCAAACCCTTTCACATTTCCGAACAGGTTCAAAGCATCTGGCCATGGATATTTATTTAATCAGACATTGTTTTTTTATATGTTAAAATAGAATTAGTAACCTGCCGGGTTTAATCCATTGCAGGGTTTTTGATCAGTTCTTTAAGGCGGTTAAGTATGTTTGTAAGAGACTCCAACTGACCTGAATCTTCAGCAAACAATAGTTTTAGTTCATCTGCATGGTGCAGAAGTTCTAAAAGCTCATTTTTATCAATAATGTAAGGTTTTCGGTCAGGGTCAATTATCTGGTCCGGATTACTGTTTAGAAGCTCAATCCGCTCTTCAATGGTTCGGGTAAGCTCTTCTGCTAAAAAATTTGCAGTTTTATTAAAATTGTATGGGAATGTAAAGATTCGCAATTGAAGGTCCCGGGCAATACTTTCCAGAGAATAGCAAATACGACCGGGGAAATTAATTTTTTCAAATTTTGTCATTAATTCTTTAGCCTGAAAAAAATACTGCTTTTGTTGCAGTAAACCCTGAACGTTCTGGTCTTTACCATCAAACCATGGTACAGCTTTAAGTTTGCTCTCCCATATTTTACACAATAACTGATTTCTTCCTTCTTTAGTGGTAAGTGTAGCTTGTAATTTTTGGGCTTGTACTTCTTCGGTTTCCTGTAGCATTATTTTTGGGTCATTCATGGCCTTTTTGTTTTAAGTTTTAAATGGCTGGTTTTTTTGTTGTGGTTCTTATTTCCTGTCTTAAAGTTTGCTTCTTGCTATTGTATCAATGGTTTTATTCCAGCATTTTTCATGTTTGGTTTTCATGGTGAGCAGTATTTTGTTTTCCGGAGTACTTTTTAATGCTGCTTTGATGAGTATATCTGTTTTCTTTAGAATTTTTGCTGCTTTTAAAAGTTTACCCTTTTGGCGCAATATATCTGCCTGCCCGATCAAACACCGGATGGTTTTTATGGCCGTTGGATATTCGGAGTTTTTCATTCAAAGCAGCGTTTAGACACATTTCTTTACCTACCCCATGCATTTCATGGTTTTCTTAATGCTCATGTAATCTTCTTTTTTGCAGTAGTCAAAATTTGTAATTAGAAGGATTAAAGCTCAATGTTCTTCTACAAAGCTACATTTTGGCTTTGCTCTGAACAATCAGGTAATGTCCTGAAAACAGGGTACGGAAAATTCACGCCCGGATAGGGAAAATTACGGATTGTATTTAGGGAGGGTATAGGCCAGGTGGCAGGAGCCTAAGGCCAATGCGTTATATGAAAACAATTATTGAGCAGCCCGAAAATTTGCAGGCTCTGGCAGTGTATCGGAATAATGTTACAATGAGATAATACCGTTTTTTATAGCGTACTTTACCATATCAATGGTATTTTTCAGCTCAAGTTTGGCGAGTATGTTGTTTTTGTGCGTTTCAACAGTACGAACAGAGATGCAGAGTTTGTCCGCAATTTCCTTAAAGCTAAGCCCTTCAGAAAAGGCTTTCAGCACTTCAGACTCCCTTTCAGTTAGCTGCTCAGGCTCTTTTGGAGTGTCTTTCTTCTGAAGTATAGAAACATAACTGCGATAAATAATAGCCGCTATAGATTCGCCATAATAGTTTTCTCCTTTTGTGATATAATTCAGGGCTTTGATAAACTCATCACGTGAACATTCTTTGGGTAAAAACCCCATTGCGCCTGCTTTTATAGCCGATACAACCCATTCTTCACTTGCATTGGCACTTAAAATCAATACCCTTACAGATGGGTATTCGATGCAAAGTTTTTCCGAAATTTCCACGCCGTTCATTCCGGGCATAGCGATATCAAGTACTACAACATCGGGGTTATGTGAGTCAATTATCTCAAAAAGTTCCTGACCTGATGCCACATCGGCAACCACCGAAAATGATTTATTGCACATAAGCATTGCACGGATGCCATCTCTGACAATCTTGTGGTCATCAACAATAATAAGCTTTTTTATATTGCTCATGATTCGTTGTTTAAGTTGCTTTTCTGGATGGCAATTTAATACGGAAAACAGTACCATTGCCGGTTTGACTTTCGACCCATATCTTTCCATTGTTCTTATCGATGAATTCTTTACAAAGAAAGAGTCCGAATCCCATTCCTTTTTCATTGCTGTTTCCAATTTTGGATGGGTCGTTGCCGATATCAAACAACCGGGGGAGGTCTTCCGGTGAAATTCCTATGCCGCTGTCCGAAATTGTTATCTCCGTATGGAGAGAATTCATATTGCTTTGGATTTTTATCCACCCCTGCTCAGGAGTAAACTTGATGGCATTGGAAATGATATTTCGAAAAACGGTGTTTGTCATGTTCCTGTCTGCCCATACAAAATGTCCTTCAGGTACATCCACACTTATGCTAAGGTTTTTAGCTTTTGCCATAGGACTGTAAAGCTCGGCTAATTCCTTAAATACCGGTTTAAGCTCAAGAGACTCTGCTTTAGGTAAAAGCCTGCCGGTGATGGACGCTGCCCATTTTAATAGCTCATCAAGAAAAGAACACAATTTCTCGGATGTGTTTTTAAGTTCTCCGGTGTAATATCGTAAATCTTCACTGCCAAGCTCAGCATGATTTTCGTAAACAGAAGAAGAGATATTGCGGAATGCATAGATGGGGTTTTTCAGGTCATGAGCCAGGATAGAGAAAAACTTGTTTTTGGTTTGATTCAGGACGCTAAGCTGATTGTTTGCTGCAGAAAGTTTTAATTGAGCACGCTTTTTTATTTGAAACCTGCTGTATAATGCTCCAAGCAAAATTAACAAAATGGTAACAATACCGAACATCATGATGCGTTGTTGCCTTGCCTGGTTTAATCTCAGCTGGTCTTGCAGCCTTTCCTGGTTAAGCAGTGCCAGTTCCTTTTCTTTTTGCTCACTTTCGTATTTCACCTGAAAGTCGAGCAACTGTCGGCGGGCTTGTTCGGTAAATGCTGAATCTCTGAGAGCTACAAATTGCTTGTAATATTCAAGGGCTTCGGAGTAGTTCTTTTTTTTCTGCATGAGCAATGAAAGCTCCCTCAGGTTTTTCTGTTTCATATTATTGAAGCCTGTTTGCTCTGCTATGGCAAGGCTTTCAATATAGCGGTCAAATGCGTTTTCATAATCATTTTTCTTCATGTAGTTGAATCCAATGTGATTAAGAACGATGCTTTCAGAAACAAGAATTCTGTTATTCCGGAAAATTTCCAAAGCCGAAAGCAACTTCTCTTCGGCTTTTTCAAAATCGCCCAGTATTGTATAGATTTCACCCATCTGATCCATCCTGTAGCCCATGCGCACTTCATTGTTTAACTCAGTTTCAAGGGCCAGGGATCTCTCAAGATAATCAAGAGCCAGATCAAAGTTTTGCATTGATTTGTAAGCAGATGCCACGCTGGCCTTTCTTACAGCTATCTGGTCAGGGTTGTTTTGTTTTTTTGCGATTTCAAGAGACTGAAAATAAAAATCCAGCGCTTTGTCAAATTGTTTCCACAGCTCATGAATTTTCCCTATTGCATTAAGACTTATGGCTATATTTTCGTATGCATTAAGCTTGGTGTCTATTTCCAGTGCATTGGTGTAAGCATCAAGACCCTGCTGATAGTTTCCCGCAATTGCAGAGTTGTAACCCAGTTCGCGATAGCCTATCGATAAAAGAGCTGAATCCTTGATTTGCAATGCAATATCAAGTGCTTTTTCCAATACTGCTATACTTCCCAGGGTTTTTCCTTCATCCCCTAAACAAAGACTTTTTTTCAGGTAAGCCCTGGAGAGTAATACAGGATCAGTGCCATCATAATTTGCATATTGTTCCAGGAAATCTCGTGTTACGATACATGCTTCATCATAAAGTAGTAATTGCTCCAGCGAATCGATCTTCGCCATCAATTCTTGCGGTGATTGAGCTGAGTAAGTCGTTTTGGTAACAGTAAAAAAATGAAGGACCGTAAAGCAGAAAATAAAGGTAATACGGTAAAAGCTTTTTCCCCTTTTCATTTTACCTGGTTTTTTCAATTAGTCTTCAAATATAACCAACAATTTTTTAAAAGATGAAAAATATCAAAATATTATGGATAGCACTTTGCAAACATGTGTTTAGTCGTTGAAAAGTAATGTTTGAGAGTTTGATGCATTGTGATGTTTATTGGGATGATGAAGCCCTTAATAAAAAACGGGGAACCGATCAACCAGCTTCCCCGTTTTCAAGAAAACAAAAACCAAACTTTTTAATACTCACTCGCCCCGTCACTCACATTCACATCATAAAACACAGGAGGTTTTCCAAAAGCTTCAGTGAATGCATTGGTGGATTTTTTCTTAAAATCGTCTACTGCTGATGATTGAATCAGGTTGATGGTACAACCCCCAAAGCCACCGCCCATCATGCGGGCACCCATCACACCATCAATCTTTCTGGCATTATCTACGAGGAGGTCAAGCTCATCGCAACTGACATGGTATTTTTTCCTGAGCCCTTCGTGCGACTGATACAGTAACTCTCCCACACGTTGCATATCTCCTTTTGCAAGGGCATCGCAGGTTTCAAGTACGCGTTCGTTTTCTTCGGTAACATATTCGCAGCGAAGGAACACTTCCATTCCCATCATGGCCTTATAAGGGTACACATCTTTTGGTCTTACATCGCGCAGGCTGCGTACCGCAGGCATATTGGAGCGCAGAATCAAAACCCCTTCTTCACATTGTGCCCTGCGTTGGTTGTATTCTGATGATGCAAGGCTGTGCTTTACGCGGGTATCTGCCAGAATCAGCTGATAACCATCCAGATTGAGCGGATAATATTCATGCTCCAGCGACCGGCAATCCAGCCGGATTACATGGTCTTTTTTTCCGTGGATGGATGCAAACTGGTCCATTATACCACACCTTACCCCTGCGAAATTGTGCTCGGCGCGCTGACCGATTTTTGCAAGTGAAAGGTTGTCGATGCCCAGGCCGTAAAGCTCGTTTAAAGCTTTTGCAAAAACGCTTTCCAGAGCTGCTGAAGATGATAAACCTGCACCTTTGGGGATATCACCGGCAAAAACTGCCTGGAAACCCTCAACGAAATACCCATCTGCCTGGATTTCTTTTAGTACACCATACGGATATTTGGCCCAGTGCGGGAGTTTTGCATCCGTTTCATGGATGTCAAACTCCACCATTTCATTAAAATCAAGCGACTTAATTTTAACAGTTGATCCTTTCACCGGTGCGATGGCAAGGTAAATTTTCTTGTCGATGGCAGCCGGAAGCACAAAACCGTTGTTATAATCGGTGTGTTCACCAATAAGGTTAATGCGGCCGGGAGCGGCAAAAAACCGGTACTCGCCGCCAAATGTTTTCTCAAATGCTTTTTTTACTTGTATGTCTTTCATTATTTTGTTTTTCGATTTTGATTTGATTTTGACCATCTTTCGCTGAGTGGAATTTGTAATTCCACTCGAAACAAAGTTGAATTTGTAATTCAACAATAAGGCATATAATTCGTACAAAAGCATATATTACAGAACATAAACCTTATTTTTATAATTTGTTGATGGATAATTACAATTTATCCGGTGTATAAAGCGGCATTACAAATGCCGCTTAGCGTGGAGTTTTGTTTTATTTTGACCCACCCTGTCCTTCGGACATCCCTCCCTACGAGCAGGGAGGGAACCGCACAGTCCAAACATGGGAAGGATAATAATTCCCGGTTGTGTCTTCGCTGAGTGGAATTTTTAACCGACCGCAGGGAGCTCAACGAAGTTAATTCCACTCGAAACATTGTTGAATTTGCAATTCAACACTAAAACAAAGAGCGAATAAATATGCATATAATATCAAATCTTTATTCTGTAAATTCTGATTATGGATAATTACAAATTATCCGGTGTTTAAAGCGGCATTACAAATGCCGCTTAGCGACGCTGAGTGGAATTTGAAATTCCACTCAAATCTAACTCTGCGTCTCCCCGTCTCTGCAGTGACCCTACCAAAACACCGCATACAACGCCACCAGGATAATCATTACCGCATAAGCTGCAATATTAAAGTTCTTGCTTGTTATAAAGGTTTCTCTTGGTAGTGCAATAGCTTTCGGGTGCTCGTCATATTTGGCTGTTACAAGGCTTACCATTGCTATTACTGCCATAGTAATGATACAAGTGTAGAACATCTGATCCAGGAAAGGCATTTCAACAGGAAGCCATTTCAATGCCAATGCTACCGGTATGGATGAAATAACACCCACTATGGCACCAGTGCTGGTTGCTTTCTTGTAGAACAATCCCATAAGGAAAACCGCAAGAATTCCAGGACTAACAACACCTGTATATTCCTGAATGTACTGGAACATTTGCGGCATGGCTTCCAGTGCAGGAGCCACAAAAACAGCGATAGCCAGGGCTACCATAACAGCAATCCGTCCAACAAATACCAGGTCACTTCCATCAGTTCGTTTTGAAAAATATGGTTTGTAAATATCCATGGTGAAAA
>REDJ01000138.1 GCA_007693555.1 Bacteroidota bacterium | reverse complement strand
AAATCCCAAAAAATAAAAAAAAAAAACGACCGGTTTGATATAAAAAATATAGAAAACTGATTGGTTAAAAAAACCTGTTCTTTACTTTTTTCGATGTTAAGTTAATATTAAAATAATGTTAAGCATAATTTAAATATTTGATATACTGAAAAATATAACCACAATGCTAATGATACGCCTGAAAATATTACTTAAATTTGCCTTAGGAAATTAATTTAGTTTATTAATATACAGTAATTTAAGGTGTTTTTATGTCTGAGTTTTAATTATCCATTAATAAGATACCATGAACAACAGCGAATACAAGATACTTCTTGTTGATGATGAACCGGATATTCTTGAGTTTATCAGTTATAATTTAAAAAAGGAAAATTACCAGGTGTATACTGCCGGTAATGGTCGTGAAGCTATTGATATGGCTAAGGGGTTAAATCCGCATTTGATAATTCTGGACGTGATGATGCCCGAAATGGATGGTATTGAAACTTGCATTGAGATGAAAAAAATACCTTCACTTTCTGGAAGCATTATTGTTTTCTTAACAGCACGCAGCGAGGATTATTCTCAAATTGCAGGATTTGAAGCCGGTGCTGATGATTATATTAGCAAGCCCATAAAACCTGGCCTTTTGATAAGCAGGGTAAAAGCTTTGCTGAGAAGGTATTCAGGTGTTGAATCTTATGAATCTGAAGAGATGATCAAAGCAGGCAATATTACTATTGATAAAGAAAGATACCTTGTTATCAAAGAAGGGCATGAAGTGGTTTTGCCCAAAAAAGAATTTGAATTGCTGACCTTATTGGCCAAAAAGCCCAATAAGGTTTTTTCAAGGGAAGAAATTTTTTCAAAAGTATGGGGGAACAATGTTGTTGTTGGTGATCGCACAATAGATGTGCATGTCAGGAAATTGAGAGAAAAGATAGGGATGGAGTACATCAAAACTGTTAAAGGTGTTGGCTATAAGTTTGAAGCTCAATAGATACTACATGAAAAAATGATGTAACTTTAAAAAAAAGAATTGGATTTATTCATATATTTAATCATTGCGATTTAGCCAATTGGACTACTGATACATGCACTTCTCAACTTCACAAAGACTTTCTCTGTTGGCATCATTAATTGTTGTAGCTGTATTTACAACTGTATATATCCTGGCAGTTTTATTTGCTGAAGCAAGGTGGAATTTGTTTGTGTTTATCCTTACCAATGTAGTTTTGTTTCCCATTTCATATTATACATACAAATATATTCTTGACAAATTTATTTATGAGAAGATTCGTCTGATTTACAAAACAATACATGAGCTAAAAGTTTCTCAAAAACAGCCCAGGTCGGCAATATTAAAACAAAAAGATATCATTGAACAGGCAAATCTCGAGGTGCTTGAATGGGCCCAAACCAAAACACGGGAGATTGATGATTTAAAAAAGCTGGAGGCCTACCGAAGGGAATTCCTTGGAAATGTTTCACATGAATTAAAAACACCCATTTTTAACATACAGGGATATATACTGACTCTCCTTGACGGAGGAATGGATGACCCACAGATCAATCGCAAATATCTTGAACGGACCGAGAAAAGTATTGATCGTATGATTTCCATAATTCAGGATCTGGAGGTAATTTCAAAATTTGAAGCCGGTGAATTCACATTGAAATACGAATATTTTGATATTGTAGAGTTAGCAAAAGAAGTTACGGATTTAATGGATATCAAAGCTTCCAAAAAAAACATCAGATTATTTTTTGCTGAAAACTACGATTCCCCTGTGGTTGTGTATGCCGACCGGCAGCGGATTCAGCAGGTATTAACCAATTTGATTGTGAATTCAATAAAATATGGTTCTGAAAACGGTCGTACCAAAATCAGTTTCTTCGATATGGATGAAAATATTCTTGTGGAAGTAACAGACAGCGGAATGGGTATACCACGTGAAGAGTTGCCAAGAATATTTGAACGTTTTTACAGAGGCGACAGAAGCCGCACACGTAAAACAGGAGAAGGCGGTTCAGGTCTGGGGCTTGCAATTGTGAAGCATATTATTGAAGCCCATAATCAAACCATAAATGTTAGGAGCACATTGGGTGTGGGCTCCACTTTTGCTTTTACCCTGAAAAAAGGGAAAGCGTCATCATTATTTAAGCGCTCTTCATCCATTTTTATGTGGTGATGTATTTAAAAATAAAAAGGTTTATTCTCAATTGTAATCATTTGTTTTTCAGTTTTTATTGTAAAACAATGCTTATTTTCTTAATAAATTTTTGAAAATTGTGAATAAGAATTGATAATATTTTTCAAAGAAATTGGAAAATGCTGTTATTTTTAAGGCTTAATTTTTGGGTCAAAAATTATATTTTTAAAACCAATATTTAACTTAACGATTTCTTAATATTTCGGTAATATAAACATAAAAAAGAACAGAATTTTTTTTGGCATGAGATGATTAAATTTGCTCTTTGAAAAACCAACTTAAATTCATATATATATTTAATTTGATTATTTATTTATTCGCTTTTTAAACAAAAACAATTCAATTAACAAAATCAAACAAAAATGAAACACAGAAATTTCTTAATGCTAATCCTGGGAATGTTTGTTTTCCTTGGTATTCAGCAAAATGCGTGGTCGCAGGGTGTGACCACTTCTGCTATTGAAGGTATGGTAATGACTGTAGGCAATGAGCCATTGTCAGACGCCAATGTTGTTGCAGTTCATGTTCCATCGGGAACACGCTATGGAACAACATCCCGTGCCGACGGTCGTTTTAACCTGCCCAACTTGCGCACCGGGGGCCCTTACACCGTAAGGGTAACTTATGTGGGCTTCCAGGCAGATGAGATTACCGATTTAAGGCTTACCCTGGGAGAAACCAGAAGTCTTCTTTTCATTATGGTTGAAGAGGGCCGTGTACTTGAAGAGGTAATTGTAAGAGGGGTCATGGATCCTGTGATGAATGCCGACCGTACAGGTGCTGCCACCAATATTAGCTCTGAAAACATTCGTCAGATGCCTACCATCTCACGTACGATTGAGGATTTTACAAGATTAAGTCCGCTGAGCAACGGGTCAAGTTTTGCAGGTCGTGACAACCGGTTTAACAACTACACTGTTGACGGAAACATTTATAACAATAACTTCGGACTTGGCTCGGGGCAGTTTGCTGCCACCAACCCCATCAGTATGGAAGCCATTGAGGAGATTCAAATCAACATCGCTCCTTTCGATGTTCGCCAGGGTGGTTTTACCGGTGCCAATGTTAATGCTATTACCCGCAGTGGTACAAATGAATATCGCGGTTCAATCTATTCTTACTTCCGTAATGAATATATGATTGGACGTAAAATTGGTGATGATAGTTTTAACGTGGATGAAGCACTAACACGCATTAACGGTGTAAGTGTGGGTGGCCCTATTATCAGAGACCGCCTGTTCTTCTTTGCCAGTGTTGAACAGGAGGAATCTTCTGTTCCCGGTGACAGCCGCCTTGCAGCACGTCCGGGTTTGTCAGGTCCTAACGTTACCAGAGTACCTGCTGAAACAATGGAATTTGTAAGACAGGAAATGATGAGGGTTTACGGTTATGAAACCGGTGCCTTTGAAAACTATCCTTTTGCCAATGAAGCTCTCAGGCTTAACTTCAGGCTTGATTTCAATATCAACCCCAATCACCGTGCTTCTTTGCGTTACAACAGATATCAGGCATTCCGCGATGTTACCATCAATGGAAACAGTGTAAGGAACGTAACCAGACATTTTGGTACCAGCCGCTTTGGAATGGAAGCGCTTACTTTCAGAAACGCAAACTATTCTGTTGACAATAACGTGAATTCGTTCGTAGCTGAATTAAACTCTGTGTTTGGAACCCGTTTTGCCAATAACCTCAACGTTGGCTTCACCTTTGTTGAAGACCCCAAACGTAGTGTGCCCAATGGGCAGACTTTCCCGTTTGTTGAAGTTCTTGAATGGGACGGACCCAAACCCGGAGATGTAGATGAAAATGGAGATCCCCTGCCAGTGGGAACACCACAATATTTCTTTGCTTTGGGTAATGAATTGTTTACAGTGGGTAACCTGCTCCAAAACGATATCCTTAACATTACCAATAACTTTTCTTACTTTATGGGAAGACACACTTTCACTGCAGGTCTGAACCTGGAGTACATGACTTTTAACAATGCATTTAACCCCAATGCACATACTTTTTACAGGTTTAACTCTTATCAGAACTTCCTGGATGTAGTAATTAACCGTGTGCCTGGCGCTACACCTGATGGTTTTGCAACAAGTTTCTCATATGAAGGGCCGGATGATCTTCCATTGGATCAAACTGCATTCGGTCAGTTCGGGATTTACTTCCAGGATAGGTTTGAAGTGAATCCAGACCTTGTAGTAACAGCAGGAATACGTTTCGATTTCCCCTTCTTCCCAATTGATTTGCCCAACAACCCACGTTTGGATGAGATCTTTCAGGACCCTTCAGAAGCCTTTATTGATCCCAGTGATCCCAATAATAGAATTATTCCTGATGTAAGTACTTTACCGGGTATAAAACCGTTGATTTCTCCTCGTTTGTCATTTAACTATGATGTGTTTGGCGACAATTCATTGCGCCTGCGTGGTGGTACCGGTTTCTTCTCAGGTCGTATTCCTTTTGTGTGGATTTCCAACCAGGTTTCTGCCAATGGTGTTACCCGCGGTTTCATCGGCTGGGACAAATATCGCTTGATAGAGGTTGAAGATGAGGATGGCAATATCATTGACACTTTCTGGCAGGAAAATGAATGGGGTACAGGTGGCAGACCGGAATGGCAAGGATTTTCTGATGACCCCAGTACATACAAACCACAAGGAGATCAACTGGAAGCACAGGTTTCAAGAGATATAAATATTACTGATCCCGATTTCCGTTTCCCTCAGGTATGGCGGACAAATATAGCTGTTGATTATAGAATGCCTTTTGATATTATAGCAACATTGGAAGGTATTTATTCAAGCGATTTCAATAGCCCTCTGGCACAAAACATCAACCTTGCTGAACCTGCAGGTAATTTTTCAGGTGTTGACCAAAGGCCATACTTTACAGACTACACTGAGAACCCACGTTTCAATGAGGTAATGATGCTTACCAATACCAACCAGGGATATTACTGGTCAATAACTGCACAATTCCAGAAAGATTTCATGAACGGAATATTTGCAAGTGTCGCTTACACCCGTGGTGTTAGCCGCGATTATGGTCTGATAGGTGGTTCACAGGCAGCATCGCTGTGGCCAAATGTTGTAAAAGAAGACCGCAACAATCCTGAAATGGGCTATAGCCGATTTGATCAGCCCAACCGTATTGTTAGCTTCCTTACTTTTGACACCCGTGCATTGAGTCCGAGAAATACTTCTTCTTTCTCATTGTACTACACAGGAGGCGAAGGCGGACGATTCAGCTATGTGTACGCAGGTAACTTTGGTGACAGAGCCGGACGTTTGATGTATATTCCAAGTAATGCCGGCGAAATCAACCTGATTCCCGTTACTGTTGCAGGAGAGGAACTGGATGCCGCTGCACAATGGAATATCCTTAACCGTTTTATTGAGCAGGATGATTACCTGAGTGCTAACCGTGGCAGTATTGCCGAGCGCAATGGCGCATTGTTACCCTGGGTACATCGCTTTGATTTCCGCTTTGCACAGGATATCAGCCTGACAAACTTACCTGACAGGCACAGACTGCAAATCACTTTTGATATTCTTAATGTGGGTAACCTACTTAACAGCGAGTGGGGTGTTGGTAATACTGTTTGGCAATCTACTCCTCTTACCTATAGGGGAAGAAATGCTGATACAAACGAACCAACTTATAGTATCAACGTACCTAGTGGTTTGAACTCACTCCCGGGAACCGGTCCAGAACTGGATCAGGCTTTCAGAGAAAGTTCTTACAGAAGATTGGTTAATATAAACCAAACCTGGAGATTACAGGTGGGTGTGCGCTATCTGCTCTAATATTTAATGCTTTTTGAAAAAAACCCGCATTTCAATGATGCGGGTTTTTTTGTTGCTTTGGTATGGACTATTCCACAATCCTATCAATTGTATAACCTCTGTCGACAAGCAGCTTTAAAACTCCATGCTCACCCGGCAGATGTCCTGCGCCTACTGCAAAAAATGTTGATTTTTCCTGCATCAGGTTTTCCATCCTTTCAATCCATCGATGATTGCGTTCTTCAATCAAACGACGGTTAAACTCATCAAATTCTGTTTCCAGTTCTTTAAATAATTTTTCAAGAGCCTTAATATCTTGCGAAAGATAAGTGTCAAGCATATGCCGGAATTCTTCTCTTTTTACCTCATAGTCACGAAGGACTTCCAGAAGCATCTCCGCTTGCTGCTCATAGGAAAGTGCATCAAAAACATCCAATTGCTCCTGCAGCGTTTCCAGTCCTGCAAGTTCCAGCTCGCGTTGGCGGGCCTGCTGCACAAAAAACTCTTCATAGCTCTGGGGAAGACATTCAATCATATGGGGCATAATAATGCTGACAAGGAAAAATGGCTGAACCCTTTCCACCATACTGATATTCATACCCAGGCTATCTTTGAAAAAATTACTGACTTTAGCAAAATCTTCTTCGCTTAAGAGACCGGTAAGTTTTTTTTCATCTCTCATGATCATTCCCATCTGCATTCCCATAAGTACTTCAGGATTGCTGATATCAAGCTCAAGCACAATGCGCTCACTTGCATCAAGAGATTTTTCTGTTCCGGGAAATATCACAAACTCATCCGGACATATCACATGCAGAGTACCAAATACAAAAGATGACTGTTGAAGGTTTTTCCCACTTACTTTCCAAAGCAAACCTTTTTCAAAATTCTGGCCTGTAAGTTGTGTGGCCAGAAAAAGCAAAACTGAAATTGTAATGAATCGTCTCATTTTTAAGAATTTTAAATTAATTTTTTCATAATCTGTTCCAACAAAAATGCATAAGGTTAAAAGATTAAAACAATAGCATTTGAAAAAAATCAAATCCAATCTCTCAGATTATTCATATTCCATTAGCTCTTTATATATTTCCTCCAGTTTTTCAATGTGCACATCGTAAAGCTTTCTCACATAATACTTCAAAAACAACCAGAATAATCCAAATAAAACCATTACAAAAACCAGGATTACCAGGATGGCTATAAAAAGGGGCATATGTTCAAATACAGGTAAGGAAGTAACTCTTTTCCCTCCTGATCCCAATCCGAAACCTACAATATAGCCAAAGTATATTCCGAAGGGAAATAAAATTACATTCAACCAGAAATAGCTTTTCCGGAAAAATTTTGTCAGCATGATTGTGCTTTCCAATGCTTGTCTTAGGTTTTGCTGGCTTTCTTTCCAGGTTTTTTCCAGTTTTCTGAGGCTTTTGAAATAGTAAATCAAAGAACCGCTAAAGGCCAGTATAAGCATACTTGTATTGAAAATAAAATAAGGCTCGGGTAGCTCAAACAGGATAGCTATAAGTAACGGGATGGTTATAATCAAGGCGCCGATCTCAATTCGTATGCTCTTTTTTAATTTTCCGATCGGGCCTGATGATTTCCGGCTGATGATTTCCAAAAGCCTTTTCCTGTCAGCAGCTTCAGGTTCTTTTTCAAATGACCTGTTCCATATTTTTTTTAATTCATTTAATTCGTCCATATCAGTGTTAGTATAATTCCATAATTTTTTTCAGTTTTTCTCTGATCCGCAGCATTTTAACCCGAACATTGTTTTGTGTTATACCCATGATTGCTGCGATTTCCTCGTAAGATACTTCATCAAGATAAAGCATGACCATAGCTTTTTCCACTTCTGTAAGCCTGCCAATGGCCATGTGCAATAATTCAATATCTTCTTTTTGCGCTCTGTTATCGATGTGAGATAAACTCAGGTCATCAGTTGATACTGATTGATTCAATGGATTCCTCTTTTGTTTTCTGAAACCCGAAATAGCTGTATTTAAAGCAACACGGTAAATCCAGGTGGAAATTTTGGCTTCTCCTCTGAATCCTCCCCAGGCTCTCCAGAGTTGAGCAACTATGTCCTGGTAAAGGTCATCGCAATCCTCATCCAGCGGACAATACATCTTGCACACTTTGTAAATTATGCCTCTATGGGTTTCTATGGTATCGATGAAATCTTTTTCCAACTTATCCCGCAATTAACTTCATGCAAATATTTGACGAAAAAAAAGAGCTGTAATTACAGCCCTGGTAAACCAATTGTTTCTTTTTCATTGAAAAGGCCGGTTCATTGTTTTATTGCATCCGAATATGAAAGAGATGCCTTTTTTCAATCTAAACTATCCGGCAATGAACTTCATTTCAAATAGATTCCCGAGTTTGGTTTTAAGCATGCTTTTGATTTCTTGCATATCCATTTGCCGGTTCAGTTCTTTTTGCATGGAGGTAGCTTTTTTATCATTGAACCCACAAGGATTGATAAATTCAAAGTATTTGAGGTCGGTATTTACATTGAATGCAAAGCCGTGCATTGTCACCCATCTGCTGGTTCTTATGCCTATTGCACATATTTTGCGTGCTTTACCAGGAATGTCGGCATCCAGCCATACCCCGCTTGCACCTTTCAGCCTTTCTCCTTTCAACCCAAACTCAGCAATGGTTTGTATAACAGCTTCTTCAAGGTAAGCTACATATTTATGTATATCGGGAAAAAAATTATCAAGATCGAGAATGGGGTATCCAACAATCTGACCCGGGCCATGGTAAGTAATATCGCCACCCCGGTCGGTTTTATGAAAGGTTGCTTCATGATTCTGGAGCTGCAAATGATTGATCAGGAGATTGTTTTCCGAACCATTTTTACCCAATGTATATACATGGGGATGTTCAACAAAAAGGAGATAGTTAGGTGTTGGATTTACCTCTTTCTCAACTGCTCTGTTGGCAAGTTTAAGGTCAATAATTTCCCTGAAGAGTTTTTCCTGGAAATCCCATGCTTCTTTGTAATCCATCTTGCCAAGGTCCCGGAAATATGTGGTTTTATTCATCTTTTATAACAGGTGTTTTAAAGTAAGTTTTGCAGCAAGCGAAAACTGCCGGAAAGCTTGTACCTTTGCTGCAGTATTTTTATAAACTCAAAATGGGTTTAGAATATTTTTCCTTTACAAAATTATGGAAAACAAACCAAACAATATTGAAATAATGTCACCTGTGGGTTCCTATGAATCACTTATGGCTGCCATACAAGCGGGTGCGGATTCCGTATATTTTGGAGCAGGTAAATTGAATATGCGTTCGAGGTCCTCTCAAAACTTCAGCCTGGATGATCTGAAAGAAATTGTTGAAATTGCCGGTAAGAACAAGATCAAGACATATCTTACCCTAAATACAATTATTTATGATGAAGAGATAGACGAGATGCAGAAGGTTGTGAATCATGCGCAGGAAGCAGGAGTTACAGCCATCATCGCTTCTGATTTGAGTGTAATAGAATATGCAAGAAGCAGGGGAGTGGAGGTGCATATGTCGACGCAAACAAATATTACAAATCTGCAGGCAGTAAAATTTTTCAGCCGATATGCCGATGTCATGGTTACTGCCCGTGAATTGAGTTTAAAGCAGGTTGCTGATATCGTAAGAGGTATTGAAAAAGAGCAAATTAAGGGACCTTCGGGGAATCTTGTACAAATTGAAATATTTGTACACGGAGCATTGTGTATGGCTGTGAGCGGAAAGTGTTATCTGAGCCTTGACAATATGAATTATTCCGCCAACAGGGGCGCCTGCCTTCAATTATGCAGGAGAGGTTATACGGTACATGACAAAGAAGGAGAGTTTGAACTTGAAGTGGAGAATCAATATATCATGTCACCCAAGGATTTATGCACTCTCGGCTTTCTGGATAAAATTGTAAAAGCGGGTGTAAAAGTTTTTAAAATTGAAGGGCGGGGCAGAGGGCCCGAATATGTAAAAACGGTAACAAGGGTATACCGTGAAGCGGCTGATGCCTGCCTGGATGGTACATTTACTCCGGAAAAAGTTGAAGAATGGATGTTGCAACTGAAAAAGGTCTATAACCGGGGATTCTGGGATGGATATTACCTGGGACGTAAAATGGGTGAATGGACCGAAAGGTACGGCTCTCAGGCAACCCACAAAAAGGTGTATGTGGGCAAAGTAACCAACTACTTTACAAAACTGGGTGTTGCGGAAATAAAAATGGAAACCGGAGAACTTTCAATTGACGATGACATATACATAACCGGACCCACAACCGGAGTGCTTGAAATGACAACCGGCGAAATTCGTGTGGACCTGAAACCGGTGCAATCCACCCAAAAAGGCGAAATGTGTTCCATCAAAACCCCTGAACTGGTAAGACGTGGCGACAAGGTTTACAAAGTAATTGAACTGAAAGAAGAGTTTTAATCTGAATGATCTTAACCTCAATCCCGAATCGCCTTCGGCTCTCGGGACTTCGCTGTCGCTCAGCCTCTCAATCTTAACCTTAATCTTAACCTCAAACTTCTCTACCCTGCCTGCGAAGCAAAATAAGCCTCCACCTCTTCAAGGCGAACAGTATCATCAGGACGGATATCCTTTATTATCAATCCTTTTTCAAGTAAAATCACCCTTGAGCAAATATCAGCCAGATGGTTTATATTATGGCTGGAGATTAACATTGTTGTACCCCTGTTTTTATTCATATTCCTAATCATATTCCTGATAATGATTTGTGAGCTGGGATCGAGGAAATTAAAAGGCTCATCCAGCATCAAAACAGAAGGATTTACAACCATTGCAGCAACGATTCCCACTTTTTGCTTGTTGCCCGTTGAAAGCTGCCTGATATATTTATCAGTACCGAGAATATCTTCACTAAGAAATTTTTTGTAAATCCCCAGGCCTTCATCAACCTGGGCATTTGACAAACCATAAACTTCACCATTGAAATAAAAATATTCCTCAGGGGTGAGAAATCCAATGAGAAAACCTTCATCAAGAAAGCTCCCGGTATGTCTTTTCCAGTGGGTACCTTCGTTAACCTTTTCGTCACCAATACTTATATGGCCTTCATTGGCTTCAATAAGGTCAAGACCAAGGCGAAGCATGGTTGTTTTACCTGCGCCATTGTTGCCAACAATTCCCAGCAACTCGCCACTGGCAATATCCAGCTCAGGAATGTCAAGCACTGTGTGCCCGCTGTATTGTTTTTTAAGTTGGCGAATATGTATATTCATGTCAATTTTATTTTTCCCGGTATAATGAAAGATTGATGTGTTTTCGGGCTTCCAGCCGATGCCCGAGTTTTTTTATCCACGAGCGATGGTTGATGATAAAGCTCAATCCAACTACGGCAATCAGAATGGATTCTCCAAAAGGAACAGGAATAATGAACCCAACAATAAACAATGGCAATAAAATGAAAAACTGAAGTATGCCAATCAGGAGTTTCATCCCGCTTACTCCTTCCATATTGAATGATGCTTTTGCTTGCAAATCCATTCGTGATGAATGACGGATACCTGCCCTGAAATATATATAGAAACCCAATCCTGCGGCATAAACCGTTAAGGCAGTCATTAAAATCAAAAGTTGAGGGTTTAAGAAAATGAGTATAATAATAACCAATAATAATTGAATTCCCGAAAGCAAAAGGTAGAAATAATATTTTGCCCTGATGAAAGTTTCGAATGAAAAATCGCGGCTGGCCAAAAAATCAAAAAAATGACTTTCCCATGAATAGACATGTTGCAAGTGTAATCCTCCCATTCCACTCGCCATAATCAGATAAACAATTGCCAGGCTGGTTTTTGCAGGTTCATCAATCCAGAGAGCGGCAAAAATTACATAAACCATGGCCATTGGAATGTAACTGTAAAAACTTGTCCTGGTGCGCCGGTTACGGGTAAGTAATCGCCATTCCAGCAGCCAGTAAGGTCCGTATTCAGGCACATTCGAAATTATTCTTTCAATGAAACTTTCCTCTGCCGCTTTTTCCGTTTTTTCTTCAGCTTCATAAACCTCATAATAGTTTTTTCCAATTTGCTTATAGATGACCAGATGTAAAATCGTAATTAGTAATATGGGAAGCAGAAATGCAAAAGGTTTCAAATAAACAAAGGCAAGAAAAAAATCAAGTGAATACTTCATCATTTGGTCGGGTATCCAAAGGTAGGAAAGACCCGTTAATAGTAAAACAAACAGTAAAAACATCCCAAGCCATTTGCCCGATTTGCCCGGTGACCAGATAAGCATAAGTAATGAATGATTTACGCCTGTTAGTAAAAAAATGCCCAAAAGGCCCGCTTCCTGACTACTGGTGGCAGGATTGATGGTCATTTGAATAAAAGGGTAAAAGAAAAACAACAGATAGATATTCATGGGATGCAGCCATGAACGTGTCATCCAGTAAATGGTAAGCTGACCCCTCTGAACCGGCATATGCAAATAAGGCTTTACATGGCGTGCAGGAAATTTTTGAATAAAAAAACGTAAGGTTATGTCTGCAATCAGGATTAGGGGCAAAACACCATAAACCCATTCTGCGGGAGCCCTGTCAGGGAAGTTTTCATTGAGTATGACAGGTAAAACTCTTCCCAATCCAAATAATTGCATGACTGCGAAAAACACCATAAATGCAATAAATCCTTTTGCAAACATGCTTTTCTCAAAAAATGCAGAACGGCGCATCATTTGCCAGGAATGGGATATGAGTTTTCCGAACATAGAATATATGATTTTGTAAAGCTGCAAATTTAGAGGCTTTTTTTGAATTTTTTAATATGGGCTTTTCGAGTGACAGGAAGTAACTCAATCTCCCTGATTTAACATATGTAAATTATTTCCGATTTATTTGAAAACCATTTTTTAATTTAGCTGTTATTTATAGTTGTATCATTTATTATTCAATCTAGTGTATTTATGAAGTAGAAGCACTATAGCAGTAACCTGGAAAAACGGATGTATACCCTTAAATCATAAAAAATCAGCGATGCCTTACATCTGCGTTATCAGCGTTCTATAAAAATATGCTTGGCAAAACGAAAGAAAATAATTCAGGAACTTATCCATTTAAAGAGAAAACAGGTAAAACGATGGAAAAAAACAGAAATTGGTTGAGAGGGATAGAAAAAGCAAGTCTCATCAAAATAATATTTATTATTTTTTTTAGCGTTGGAGTTTTGGGTCTGTACTATCAGGAAACCCGCGACTTATTTATTACATTGACCCCTTTTTCTCTGTTACTTGGCATGGGGCTTATGTTTTGGATGCATGAAAAATGGCAGTTAAAGCATGTGCTGGTATTTGGGCTCATTGTATTGATGGGATTTTTTGTGGAGGTTGCCGGGGTTCTTACCGGACTTGTTTTTGGGGAATATTCCTACGGAAGGGCATTGGGTTTTAAAATCTGGGGCACCCCACCCATGATTGGTTTGAATTGGTTGATGTTGATTTATGCCGTTTATCGCATTGTAAATCATTTGAAAATACCTGCTGTTTTAAAAATTTTTGCAGGTGCAACCCTCATGGTAATATATGACATAATCATGGAGCCTGTTGCTATACAACTGGATATGTGGAGCTGGGGTGGAGGAGATATACCCTTGCAAAACTATGTGGCATGGTTTGTAATTTCACTTGTTATGCTTTCAGTTTTTTATATAACGAAATTAGACTACCGTAACAAAGTGGCCTCGACACTATTTTTTGTGCAGATGGGATTTTTTCTGATTTTGAATTTTTTGTTAGGTTAATAATATATGATAAAACCCAGACATACAGCGTGGTTTCAATCCGTTTTCGGGATATATTTATCCTGGGCTTTCCGAAGAAATTTCCACAGCATGGAAATTCATGGAAATGTTGAGGATAAAGGACTTCCTGTGCTGGCAATTGCAAATCATATGAGTTGGTGGGATGGTTTCTGGATGCTGCATCTGAACAAGAAACTCTTTAAGAGGAAATTTTTTGTTATGATGTTGGAAGAGCAACTTAGGAGAAAGCGGTTTCTGTCAAAACTGGGGGCTTTTTCCATAAAAAAACGCAGCAAAAGCGCAAGAGAAAGCTTAAATTATGCTGCCAACCTGTTAAAGGATAAATCCAATCTCTTTCTGATTTTCCCACAGGGAAAAATCCAATCACAACATAATTACCCGTTTGTTTTTGAAAAAGGATGGGGGCGAGTTCTGCATCAAAATGAAAATCCCGTGCAAGTAGTTATGGTTGCCAATATACTGGATTATTTTTCTCACAAAAAACCTGTTCTCAGGCAGTATATCTTTAGCCCCGGCAAAACCAATGGATTTAACTGTGATGAATTACAGGATCAATACAATGCATTTTATAAGGATTGTATGCAACATCAAATGCAAAACTCCCGATGACCTGGCTGGCTTATTTCATAGTTTTTTTTACTACCCTAAGGCTTTTGGTAGCATTATCCAATTTTATTTTAAAGAGGTGGCTTAAGGAAAGGGATTTATCAGAAGAACCATTGGTTTCCGTTTTAATTCCTGCCCGAAATGAAGAAAAAAATATAGGTCGTATAGTAAATGACCTGGTAAAACATGATTATAAAAATCTGGAAATAATTGTTTATGATGACCTTTCAGAGGATAAGACTTATCAGGTTGTGCAGGAGATTGCAGCAAAACATGGCAACGTAAAGGTATTAAATGGTGAATACTTGCCTGAGGGCTGGCTGGGAAAAAATCATGCATGCCATCGGATGTCTTTGCAGGCTCAGGGGGATTACCTGCTTTTTCTGGATGCAGATGTAATCATAAAAAAGGGGTTGGTGAAAAATGCATTGGCTCATCTTCGTAAATATCAATTATCACTTCTTTCAATCTTTCCGGTGCAAATCATGAAAAGTTTTTCTGAAAGGTTAACTGTACCTCTCATGAACTGGATACTGGTAAGCTTGCTGCCGCTTATTTCCACGCGGATATCTTCAAGACCCTCTTTGGCAGCGGCAAACGGGCAGTTTATGTTGTTTGAGGCAGAGGTTTACCACAAAGAGACCTTTCACAAAATATTGAAATCACATAAGGTTGAAGATATTGCCATATTCCGTCTTATGAAAAAAAAGGGATACAAAGTTGAAACTCTGCTTGGCAATAAGTCCATAAGTTGCAGAATGTATCATTCATGGGATGAAGCTGTGAAGGGTTTTTCAAAAAATGTATTTGAGTTTTTTGGTGGAAGCAGGGTTTTGGCCCTTTTGTTCGGATTGCTCACTACTTTTGGTTTTGTAGTTATTTTGCTGGCATTGCCTTTGGTATTCACCTTGATGTATTTCTTAATGGTCATGTTGTTGCGAATTACCATTTCTTTGGCCAGCAGGCAAAATGTTTTTTACAATCTGTTGTTTGCACCTCTGCAACAAATTAATTTTCTGATCGTTATGGTAATTGCACTGGTTCTTCAAAATAAGAAGGCAACTACATGGAAAGGCCGGAATATTGATGTGGAAACTGATAAATAATTTTTATATGACAACCCCTCTAAAGCATACACGGACTATTCTTTTTATTTTCCTTGTTTTTTATTTTCATAATGCTCATGCTGCAGTTCAGGATAAACAAAAGGAACTTCAGGATCGCATCTATAATTCCTTTGTAGAGGGAAATTTGAATTCGTGGGAATTGACCATTACAGAAATGGAAAATTTGTACAGGACAAATCCCAGACCGGATTTTCTGTATGATTTATTATTGGCCCGTTATGGATTTATTGCAGCGAACCTGGGTGAGGGTGAAAAGAGCAAAGCAAGGGCTCACCTTGATAAGGCAGAAGAAGAATTGGAGCGATTGTTTGTTTATACAATCCATAAATCTAACGCATATGCACTGCAGGGAGCTTTTCTGGGTTTCAGGATTTCCCTGAGACCATTGAGTGCCATCAGACTTGGACCGCGAAGTTACAGGGCAATAGACAATGCACTTGAAGCTGATGAAAACAATCCTGCTGCATGGATGGAAAAAGGAAATACCAGGTTTTACACCCCTTCAACCTTTGGTGGCAGCAAAGAAGAGGCACGAGATGCTTACAAAAAGGCAGTAGAACTTTTCGAGAAAAACCTGCAGAATAACCAGCGTTGGTTATACCTGAACAGCCTTATAGGACTGGCAAAAAGCTACCAGTATACCGATCAAAATGCACTGGCAATAGCAACTTTTGAAAAAGCTTTAAGATTTGAACCCGGCCTGACATGGGTTCGTGATGAACTTTTGCCCGAGGCAAGAAGCAGGAGGTAAAAAGAGGCTGTCTCAGAAGTCCGTTTATTTGATTTTCAAAATAATCACTCTAATTCAGACTTATGAGACAACCTCAGAATTTTTATATAAGGAATAAAGGCTTATCAATAAAGCTCTCGTATACGGGGCGGAGTCGTTTTGTATTGTAATGTTTTTCAATATCCACAAACTTTTTGGTACTGGTAACGATATCCACAGGAATATTGTCATAACGCCCGTTTTTCAGTATCACAAGTCTTCCATGTATCCCCTTTAAAATAAGGTCCAGTGCCAGGTTTCCGTAGGCCATAGGTGCGATTGAATCAATGGCGTCGGGGTCACCTGAGCGAACCAGGTATCCCAGGTGCTGGTTAATGGTTTCTACCCTTTGTCCTTTATGAAATTTGGGAGAAACTTCTTTGATTTTTGCAGATACGGCATCTCCTATACCCCCAAGTTTGGCATGGCCAAACATATCCTTTTCCTGGTTGGCAAACATCATATCCACACCTTCAAATGCCGCACCTTCTGAAACGAGCACCACGGAATAATTACTGGGATTTTTTCTGCGATCTTCCACAAGCAACTCGGTAAGATGCTCAATATTGAATTTAAATTCAGGAATTACACACCGATTGGCCGCTCCTGCCATTGTGGGCAGCATGGCAGTAAAACCTGCATAACGGCCAAAAACTTCCATCACCAGAATTCTTTCATGAGAACCTGCTGAAGTACGCAGAAGGTTTGTCATATGAATGGTGCGTGTAACACAGGTGCTGAAGCCGATGCAGTAATCCGTTCCCGGAACATCATTGTCCATGGTTTTGGGAATAGCTACAACTTTTACCCCTTCCTGGTATAAACGAACTGAATAGCTAAGAGTATCGTCACCTCCTATGGGTATAAGAAAATCCATATCCATGAAATCAAGGTTTTTAAGAACCTCAGGAGTGAGGTCGTTCATTTCCTGGTTGTATTTTTCCTTATGATGATCAGGAACAAATTTCTTAGGCACATGACTGGGTCTGGTGCGGCTGGTATGCAGAAAAGTTCCCCCTGTTCTACCTGCACGGTTCACTATATCCTCGCTCAATTCAAAAAAGTTGGCACTGTTGTCCGCTTTTTTATCACGAATGATGTCAATCATACCTGCCCATCCCCTCCGGATTCCAATTACTCTGTAACCTTCTCTCAAAGCCCTGATGGTTACAGCTCTTATGGCTGGGTTTAGCCCGGGTACGTCTCCTCCTCCGGTTAGTATTCCAATGGTGCCTTTAATTTTCTTTGTGTTCATTTTTTTCCAAACTTTAAAAATTATTATTTGATTCTGATTTTATGGTTTAAAAACCGGGAATATCCCGTTTGTTTTCCTGTCATGCGGCGGTAAAATTACAAAAAAAAATTTTCCCTGCCCGTCTGACATAGCCAGAGTTATGAACCATTAAATTTTTGTAACTTTGCACCCCTTTCAATAACTGATTTACAGCAGAATTATGGCAAATATTGTTGCATTAGTAGGACGACCCAATGTGGGCAAATCCACACTTTTTAACCGCCTTACCCAAACACGTATGGCAATCGTTGATTCCACCTCCGGTGTAACACGTGACAGGCACTATGGTAAAAGCGACTGGAATGGGCTTGAGTTTTCGGTTATTGATACAGGAGGTTATATATTGGGTTCTGAAGATTCATTTGAAGAAGAAATCCGCAAACAGGTTGAAATTGCAATTGAAGAGGCTTCTGTAATTCTATTCCTGGTGGATGTTGTTGAGGGGGTAACTCCAATGGATGAAGATGTTGCGGATTTGCTTCGACGCTCCGGGAAAAAAGTTATGGTGGTTGCCAATAAAACGGATAATCATGCAAGGCTGGCGGGTATTAATGAGTTTTACAGATTTGGTTTGGGAGAGATTTACGGGGTTTCGTCCATCAATGGAACTGGCACCGGAGAACTGCTGGATGATCTGGTGGATGCGCTGGAAAAAATCCCCCTTGAAGATGTGGAAGATATTCCAAAATTTGCTGTAATAGGTCGGCCCAATGTAGGTAAATCTTCTCTTATCAATGCGCTTACCGGTCAGGAAAGAAACATTGTTACTCCGGTACCGGGAACTACACGCGACAGTATTTATACCCGCTACAAAAGTTTTGGATTTGATTTCTTTCTGGTTGATACGGCAGGATTGAGAAAAAAAGGCAAAGTGCACGAAAATATTGAGTTCTATTCGGTGATGCGTTCAATCAGGGCCATTGAAAACTCTGATGTTTGCCTGGTTTTGATTGATGCCCATGAAGGCCTGGAAGGGCAGGACGTGAATATTATCAGCCTGGCAACAAGAAATAACAAGGGAGTAGTGATACTTATAAATAAATGGGATTTAATTGAAAAGGGTAACAAAACCACACTGGAATTTGAAGAAAAAATAAAAAACAAAATTGCTCCTTTTACTGATGTACCAATCATTTTTACATCAGTACTGAAGAAACAGAGGATAATTAAGGCACTGGAAACCGCCCTCGAGGTTTATAACAACCGCACCAAAAAAATCCCCACCAGCAAGCTTAACGAGGTCTTGTTGCCGGTAATTGAAAATAATCCTCCACCTGCTGTGAAGGATAAGTATATCAGGATTAAATATGTAACCCAGTTGCCCACGCATTCACCTTCTTTTGCCTTTTTCTGCAACCTTCCTCAGTATGTAAGAGAACCCTACATGCGTTTTCTTGAGAACCAGATACGGAAAAACTGGGACTTCACGGGTGTACCGATCAGAATATTTTTCAGGAAAAAATAGTGGAAATTGGAAAGTGTACGAATAGATAAATGGCTTTGGTCTGTAAGGCTTTTTAAAACCAGGAGCCAGGCAACAGATGCCTGTCGCACAGGTAAGGTTAAAATAGAAGATGAGCAGGTTAAGCCATCAAGAGAGGTGCGAATCGGGCAGATAATAAGTCTTCATTTCGGGCCTTTGACCAAAACTGTAAAAGTGATTGAATTGCTCCAGAAGCGCGTAGGAGCAAAGCTTGTAGCAAACTACATGGAAGACCTTACCCCTGCGGAAGAATACCAAAAACTTGAACTGATTAAGCAAAATCCATTTGCAAAACGAAAGGGCCGCCCAACCAAAAAAGAACGCCGGGATATGGATGAATGGTTTGGCTGGGATGATTGAATATCAGTCTTCTCCTTTCCCTATGGCTTTTATCTTAAAGCCCATATTTTTCAATTGTTTGTGATCCAGTATGTTTCGCCCATCAAATAAGAAAGCCGGCTTTTTCATATTGTCAAAAATCTTCTGCCAGTCCAGTGTTTTAAACTCATCCCATTCTGTAATAATGGCAATGGCATGGGCATCCTTGCAGGCTTCATAGGCATCAGAATGTACTTTAAGCATTTCCTTATTTTCAGCTGCGGGCCGGGTTTGCAGATAATTCAGATCAGCATACATTGCTGAAGCAGGCACCTGCGGGTCATAAACGCTTACTTCAGCCAGATCGCTCAAAAGGTCATCGGCAACATAAATTGCTGCAGATTCGCGGGTGTCGTTTGTGTCCTTTTTAAATGCCCAACCAAGCAAGGCGATCTTTTTACCGGAAACTGTATTAAATAAGCTATGAATGATATTTCTGGCAAAACGTTTTTTCTGGTAATCGTTCATGATAATCACCTGGTCCCAGTATGCAGCTACTTCGGGCAGTCCGAAGTATTCGCTCAGGTACACAAGATTCAGTATATCCTTCTGGAAACATGACCCTCCAAACCCCACTGAGGCCTTAAGGAATTTGGGCCCAATGCGTGAGTCAGTGCCAATGGCGTATGCCACCTCATCCACATCGGCACCTGTTACTTCACACAATGCAGAAATGCTGTTTATAGATGATATTCTTTGCGCCAGAAAAGCATTTGCAGTGAGTTTGCTCAGCTCAGAAGACCACAAACGTGTCTGAATTATTTTTTCGCGGGGCACCCAGTGTGCATAGATATCGGTAAGTGCTTCAATGGCCTCCAGTCCACCCGGTGTTTGATCCCCCCCAATAAGCACCCTGTCAGGGTAGTGCAGGTCATTGACGGCTGTGCCCTCTGCAAGGAATTCGGGATTTGATAAAACCTGGAATTTTACTCCGTTTTTATATTCGCTTAAAATGGTTTTAATTGATTCGGCTGTTCTTACAGGCAAGGTTGATTTTTCCACAACAATTTTGTCTGTTTTGCTTACTTCAGCAATCCTTCTGGCGCTGAGCTCCACAAACTTTAAATCGGCAGCACGTCCTTTGCCTAAACCATAAGTTTTTGTGGGAGTATTCACGCTCATAAAAATCATTTGAGCCTCCTCTATTGCAGCATCAATATCTGTAGAAAAAAATAAGTTACGACCACGGGCCTCCTTCACTACTTCAAGCAAACCGGGCTCATATATAGGCAAATCATCTGTTTGCCACGCTGCAATTCGCTCAGCGTTGATATCAACAACAACAACTTTGATTTCAGGGCACTTCTGGGCAATAACTGCCATGGTGGGACCCCCGACATATCCTGCTCCAATGCAGCAGATGGTGTTTATTTTGGTCATAATATTGGATTTCTGTTTTTAAAAAATCAGTTTTTAATGAAACGCTGCAAATTTATGCTTTTTTTCGACAGAATGTTACAAATAAATGGTTGCATTGAGATTTTATTCCATATAACAAAATCAGTTCTCTCGTATTTAATTCATTAACAGTCAAATTTTTTTATCAAATCAAGATATCAACATTAAATTCAAATTGATTATCCCGGCAATGGCAACTCAAAGCATATTTTTATTTTGCAGCAGCTGAATGAAAAGAATAAAGAGGTTGCCTGCAAAAAAATTACCAGACAACCTCCTTTGGTTTTCTTGTTTCAAACTTATTTGTTGCGGGCCATTTCTGTAAAATATTTATAAAACCATGGTATGGTTTCAATTCCTTTGTAGAACTGTTTAAGATCATATTTTTCATTGGGTGAATGAATGGCATCCGAATCCAGCCCAAATCCCATCAGTATGGATTTGGTACCCAGTATGTTTTCAAAAAGAGAAATAATAGGAATACTTCCTCCGCTTCTTACCGGTATGGGTTTGATACCATAGGTTTTCTCATAAGCCTTACTTGCAGCCTGATATGCTAACGTGTCGGTTGGCGATACATATCCTTCACCTCCGTGCAGAAATTCAACTTTTACCTTCACGGTTTTCGGAGCGATGGCTTCAAAATGCTTTTTGAAAAGCTGCTCAATTTTTTTGGATTGCTGGTGGGGCACAAGTCTCATACTTATTTTTGCATAAGCTTTGGAAGGCAAAACGGTTTTGGCACCTTTTTCAGTATATCCTCCCCATATCCCGTTAACGTCAAGGCTGGGTCGGATGCCCGTGCGTTCCATGGTTGAGTAACCCTCTTCTCCGTTTTCCTGTGCAATGTCAATATGTTTTTTAAACTCCTCAAGGTCAAATGGAGCTCTTGCCATTTCAGCGCGTTCTTCCTTGCTTAGTTCTTCCACATCATCATAGAAGCCAGGTATGTTTATACGGTTTTTATCATCGCGAAGCGAAGAGATCATATCACAAAGCACATTCACCGGATTATCAACTGCTCCGCCATAAAGGCCTGAATGCAGGTCGTGACTGGGGCCTGTAACTTCAACTTCCATATAGGCTAATCCTCTTAAGCCTGTGGTTATGGAAGGAATATCCGGGCCAAGCATCGAAGTATCTGATACCAGAATTACATCTGACTTGAGTTTTTCCTTGTTCTGTTCACAAAATTTTCCCAGGCTGGGTGAACCAATTTCTTCTTCACCTTCGATCATGAATTTAACATTACACGCAAGTTGATTTGTTTGCAGCAGGTATTCAAACGCTTTGAAGTGCATAAACATCTGCCCTTTGTCATCATTGGCACCCCTGGCATAAATCTTTCCGTCACGGATTTCGGGTTCAAATGGCGGGCTTTTCCACAAATCAAAAGGTTCTGCAGGTTGCACATCATAGTGCCCATATACCAATACAGTGGGTAAAGAAGGATCTATGGTTTTTTCTCCGTAAACTACCGGATGTCCCTCCGTTTCAATCACCTCAGCATGATCTGCACCATCTGCCAGTAACTTATCTTTCACCCAGCCGGCAGCTTTATACATATCTTCTTTGTGCGACTCCTTGGAACTTACCGAGGGTATCCTGATCAATTCAAAAAGTTCTTCCAAAAAACGGTCTTTGTGTTTTTCAATGTAGCTTTTAATATCATCCATAATAGTTGTGTTGTTTTAAAAATATTGGGTTATTATTTTATGTTTAAACAGAATTCAATTATTCATTTCCGGATACGTATTTGTGTAAAAAAAATATTATGTTTACATAACCAAAGCAGCAAACCTACATAAATTTTCAGAAATAGCACTGCATTAGGTTAAAGATTTTTCTGTTTTAATAAACCAAAGCACTAGCCTATGTGGAAAAAGCAGATATTACAGAAAAAAAAACCTGCCCTTTGGGTGGCAGTGTCATATGTAATTTTTGGAGTGCTTTGGATATTATTTTCTGATACCCTGGTTGCCATGCTCGTTGAGGATCCCATGCTATTAACAAGGGTTCAAACCTATAAGGGCTGGGGGTTCGTTATGGGAAGCGGGGCTTTGATTTATTTTATCATGTCATGGATTCTGCATGATTTAAGGCAGGCAAAACTTAACATCCTGGAAAATGAATCTTTGCAACACGATTTTCTCAACCGGCATTACCAACCTATCTGGCAGACAGACATTTATGGTCACTGTATTTTTTATAATGATAAGTGGATTGAATTTACGGGATATCCTATTCCCAAAGACAAACCTCTTTCATGGATAGAAATTATTCATACGGATGACAAACCCCTGTATATTGATAAGTTTTCACAAGGTTTAATTAACAAGGATACATTCTCACTTGAATACAGGATCCTGGATAAAGATGGCAATTATCGCTGGGTATTCAATTCGTGTATCCCTCGTTTTGGGAATGATAAAAAGTTTCAGGGGATAATAGGCTTTCTTTTTGATATTGACGAAAAAAAACAACTGACCGAGAAGTATAAAAACAGCTCCAGAAGATATGGTTATTTATTTGATAATAATCCACATTCCATGATGGTTTATGATCTTCAGGATTTGAGGATATTGGAAGTAAACAAGGCGGCGCAATATCAATACGGATATTCTGAGGAAGAAATGCTCAATCTCACTTTATTGGATCTTCGACCTGCTTCGGAGATTCCGGCATTTCTCAGCCAAATGGCAGACAGTATGCCTGATTATCAGCGGAGTAGTGGGTGGTTGCATAAAAGAAAAGATGGTAGTGTGTTCAATGCGGAGATCATTGCCCATAGCCTCCCTGAAGCAGGTAACCGAAAAACCAGGCTTGTTCTTGTTATGGATATTACAGAGCAGGTTGAAACATTTAAAACCGCAAAAGAAGGACAACGGAGGTTCGCCAAAATTTTTGATTACTCTCCTTATGCCATACTAATTCTGGATGATAATCTTATGATTAAGCAAGCCAATGCATCTGCAAGCAGGATTCTGGGGTCTTTACCTGCAAGTTTAAATATGGGCGGTTTCCCTGATATAGTTGCTGATTCTTCAAAGGAGACTATGCTTGCAGAAATGGAAAAGCTTACCCAACAGAATCACATTCTGGGAGAAGCTGATTTTGTGCGTCAGAGTGGTGAGCAGTTTCATGTTGAATATCATGCTGTGAGTTTTCAGGAGAGTGGTAAACTGAATTATTATTTTTCGTTTAATGATATTGACCAGAAATTTAAAACCCAACAGGCACTCAGGGAATCTGAAAGCATTAATGCTACCCTGGTAAGCAATTTACCCGGCATGGCCTTCCGGTGTCTTACCGATAAAAAATGGACTATGCTTTTCATAAGCTCGGGAGTGGAAAAATTAACGGGCTACAGACCCTATGAGGTTCTCAATAACAACAGAATTGCATACGAAGAAATTATTTATGATGAAGATCGCCGGCATGTGAGGGATGAAGTGGAAAAAGGATTAAGCAAGAATCAAAAGTACCAGGTAAGGTATCGTATCAAATCAAAAGAGGGTAAGCTCATATGGGTATGGGAACAATCGCATGGCGTGTTTAATGAAAAAAACGAGCTCAAATACATTGAAGGTTTTATTCTTGATATAACCAAGGAAATTGATGCAATGCAGGAGGCGGAATTTCAGTCGTATTTCTTACGATTGATTGTGGATAACATTCCTTTTCCATTGTTTTATAAAGATGTGAAAGGTGTTTATACCGGGTGTAATAACTCTTTTTGCGAATATCTTGGAATGCCCAGGGAAGAAATTATAGGGAAAACAGTTTATGATATCTTTGAGAAAAGCCAGGCTGACGTATTTCATGAAAAAGATCAGGAGTTATATGAATTAGGTTCAAGCCAGAGCTATCAGACAAATGTTCGCTTTCCTGATGGCAGATTGATGGATGCAGTTTTTCATAAAATTGTTTTTCATGATCATAATGGCAAAACCCTGGGGATAATTGGATTATACTTTGACATTACAAAGCGGGTGGAGGCTGAAAAGGTTATCAGGCAACAGATGGATGAGCTTGAGCGAATCAATTCAGAACTGGAGCGTTTCTCATACAGCGTTTCTCATGACCTTCGCAGTCCCCTGGTTACAATTAAAGGGTTCCTGGGGCTATTGAAGGAAGACCTTAAAGAAGGTAATCAACAGGATGTTGATGAAAATATTATGCGCATTGAAAATGCCACCGATAAAATGCAAGACCTGCTTGAAGATTTGCTGCATCTTTCCAGGGTGGGGCGCATTGTTAATCCCTATGAGGAGTTTTCTATGACAACCGTGGCATATGAAGTTAAAGAACTTCTTTTTGGTGTTATCCGCGAAAAAGGTTGCGAAATTATTATTGATGAAGAAATGCCTGAGGTTTATGCAGATAAATCGCGTACTCGTGAATTATATCAGAACCTCATCGAAAATGCCATAAAATTTTCAGTGAACGAACAAAAACCGGTGATAAAGATCTATCACCGAAACGAAGATGACAAAGCTGTTTTCTGCGTTGAAGATAATGGGATCGGCATACCAGAAGCCTACCATGATAAAATTTTTGGCCTGTTCAACAAGCTTGATAACAACAGCCTCGGTACTGGCGTTGGCCTATCACTCGTTAAGAACATTGTGGAAAACCACAATGGCAAGGTATGGGTCGAATCTCAGGGACACAACAAAGGCTCCGTTTTCTGTTTTACTTTAAACACACAAGCCTGAATTCAGCATATTTTGAGACATTACTAAAGCCAACGCAATAAAAATACATATCAATTCATTGCAAAATTGAACTTCCTGGCTGGCAAAAAGAAGAATATCTTTTTTAATCAGGCATCAGGTATTTCACCACTGACAATTTTTGCCGATGCCAGGCACAAAGGGATCCCTCCGCCGGGATGGACACTGCCACCGGTAAAAAAAAGATTTTTGTATTTTCTGCTGAAGTTGGGATGTCTTAAAAAGGCTGAAAAAGGGCTGTTTGAACTGGGCCCGTAAAGCGAACCATGATAAGACCCTGTTTGGGTTTCAATGCTTCTGGGGTCGGCGGTCCTTTCAAAAAGAATATGTTTCTCAATGTCGGTTTTCAGCACATGATTGATTCTTTGTATGATATTTTCACGGGCCTCAGAAATCATTTTATCCCAGTCCTGGCCAACATTTTCAGGAGCATTTATCATCACATACCAGTTTTCCATCCCTTCGGGCGCATCGCCTTTTACTGCCTTAGAGCTTATAAAAATGTAAACGGTAAGATCATTGCTTATGGTTTTTGTATGAAACAGATGCGCGAATTCCTGCCGGTAATCATTAGAAAATAAAATATTATGCACATCCAGCTCCGGAAAGGTTTTGTTAACACCCCAGTAAAAAATAAGTGCTGAGGTTGACCTTTTGTTTTTCATGCGGGTTGCCGGTATTTTTTCACCGGGCAACAGATTGCGGTAAAGATTATCCACATCCACATTGCTCACAACCAGATCGAAGCGAATAACTTCATCATTTACTTTCAGGGCATGAATGTATTTGCCCTTTTTTATGATTTCCTGAACACGGGCATTGAACCGGAATTTCACACCTTTATCAAGGGCAAATTTCACCAGTGACTCCACAATGCTGTACATGCCCTTTTCGGGAAAGAAAGCTCCTATGTTATGTTCGAGGTGTGCAATGATATTGAGGGTAGCAGGAGCCTGCCAGGGGTCGGAGCCGTTATAGGTGGCATAGCGGTCAAAAAGCTGTACAAGTTTGGGGTGTTTAAACCAGCGCAGGTTTTTATTGTGCATGGATGTAAAAGCATTTATCTCGTGCACGTGCATCAGTGACTTTCTGAAGCCGGGTGTAAGGTAATTTTTGATCTTATGCAATGAATTGAAAACGAAAATTTCGCGTGTAATATCGTAAAGTTTCCGGCTTTTGCTCAGAAAGCCATAAATCTTTTCCTGGTGCACACCTGTGGTTTCTTCCACCTCCTTTGCAAACCTTGCAGTATCCTGCCATGCATTGATTATGGTGCCGTCATCCCAGAAATATTTGCATGAAGTATCAAGTTTGCGGTATCTGAAATGATCTGAAGGATTTTCTCTAAACAGCTCAAAAAGTTCATCCACCTGGTTGGGTAATGTAAACAGTGAAGGGCCCGTATCAAAACGAAAATCTTTTTCACGGATCTGCGAAATTTTTCCACCCGGTATGGGTGCCTGTTCAAATACCGTAACATCATATCCTTTGGCCGCCAGTCGCAGGGCACTGCCAATACCTCCAATTCCCGATCCTATTACCGCTGCAGTTTTCACTTTCTGAATCTCTATTGTTTGAATTTTTTAAAGGATGTTGAATGCATTTTGCAGGTTGCATCTTATTAAGAGCATAAACTTCCGCGTATTGGGGATTCGGAAACGCTTTTCGAGCAAAGCATCGGGCTCGGCCCGCCGGATTTTTTCCAGCAACTTCTGGTAATAGTTGTAGGCCAGCAAAACCCCCAGCCGCACATCTTTTCTTAAAAGTCTGATGCCTGCATAGGCTTCCTGAAAGTCCATATCTATTTCATCTTCAATATCTTTTTTCATGCTGATATCAAAGTTTTCAAAGTCAACCTCGGGAAAATAAACCCGGCCCCGCTCATGGTAATCTGATAACATATCACGCAAAAAGTTGACCTTCTGAAAAGCCTCTCCCAGCTTGCGCGCCGGATGAATAAGTTTCTGATAGCTCTCATCATCCCCATGATAAAATACCCTGAGGCACATTAGCCCGATAACTTCGGCAGAACCATAAATATACCGATGATATTCCTCGCGGTTGTAACGGTCCTTATACAGGTCAAGCTCCATGCTGTAAAGGAATGCTTCAATATGCTCACGCTCAATTTTGTACTCATTTACAGCCCATTGAAAACTGTGCAGGATTGGGTTGGTGCTAAACTTCCTTTCAATGGCATCGTAGGTGTCTTTGGTAAACTGCTTTAACAGGCTTTCTTTGTCCTGATCATGAAAGGTGTCTACGATTTCGTCGGCAAACCGCACAAATCCATATACAGCATAAATAGCCGGGCGGTATTGCTTCCTTAACATCCACACACCCATTGAGAATGAAGTGGAATAGTTCAGCGTAGTTGTTTTGCTGATCTGAAGTGCATTACGTGTGTAAAAGTCCATATTTTTTGATTATGCGTTCTGTAACAAGTTTTGAGCTGATAACCGCCATGGGTAAACCCGTTCCGGGAAGCGTGGTTGCTCCCACATAAAAAACATTGGCATATTTTTCATCAAAATTTTTCGGTCTGAAACTTCCTATCTGTCTCAAATCATGACCCAATCCCAGTCCGCTGCCTTTGTAAAGATTGAAAGCATTTCCCCAATCCTCAGGAGTCATAACCGTTTGCGAAATAATATGTTTATCCAGGTCTATGTGCATTCGTTCTGAAAGGTCACTGATGATATTACGGGTAATGATTTCCTTATCCGACCAGTCTTTCTTAAAACGTAAATCAGGTACCGGACACAATACAAACAAGGCATCCTTGCCTGCAGGAGCACTCCCCGGGTCGCTCCGCGACACTACATTCACGTAATAGTAAGGCTTTTCAAATGTAATGGTATTTTTAAAGACTTTTTTTGAATACTCTTCAAAATTATCTCCAAGGAAATAATTGTGCAAAGGGACTTCATCCAGTTTTTTGTCTATACCCAGGTACAACGTAAAGGGGGCAAGCGTCCAGCGCATTTTGTCAAGCTTTTCTTCTGAGAACTCCGGTCTTTTGAATACCTTTCCCCTGAAATAAGCCGCATCACTGTTTACCACAAAAATATCAGCCTCCCATTTTTTACCGTTCTGATCAACCAAAGATTTCAGTGCCCCGTTTTCATCACGGTAATCCACAATTTCTGTGTTGTAGTGTATGGTGATGTTTTTCTTTTTGGCCTCGCCGGTAAGACCTTCCACAATTTTATACATCCCGCCTTCTACATTGTGATAACCGTCGTGAACCAGTTCAGTGTAAGAAAGCAGAGTGTAAATGGCAGGTGTATCAAAGGGTGTGGCCCCCAGGAAAAATGCCACCAGCGAAAATATCTCCTTTACTTCGCGCGACTCAAAGTGCCGGTCAAGTTCATCCCACACTGTTCTCCATAGCTTTGGCAGGTACTTCGGGTTTACTTTGCTCATGGCAAGCAGATAATCCCAGATGTTATTGTAGTTGCGCTTCAGGATTTTATATTCCACTGCATGGAAAAAATCGCCGCCCCTTTTGAGAAATTTCTCCATTTTATTTTTAAAATCCGGCTCCACATCCTTAAACTCTTCGGCCAGCTTATCCAAATCTTTATGAATAAAATAACGTTTTTCAGAACCTCTGAAATTTACCGCATAAAGCGTGTCCAGCTCTCTGAATGTAAAGGGGATCTCAATGCCTGCGTCTGTGGCAAATTCATCAAACTCATAAGTCATGCTGAAAAAGGTAGGCCCCATGTCAAAGGTAAAACCATCCTTTTTGATCTGATTCAGCCTGCCCCCGGGCGTTGAAAATTTCTCTACTATCTCTACCTGGTAGCCCCTGTTTGCGAGCCTCAGCGCTGTTGTAAGCCCTCCCAGCCCGCTGCCTGTGATGAGTACTTTTTTATTCACCTCTTGTGCTTTTATCAATTGTAAACAAGTCAAATATAAGAAAGTTGTATGTAATTGGAAAAAATATCATAGTGTCCGGTAAAAATAACCAGATGCTTCGCTTTGCTCAGCATGACAAGCTTTTATTGAGATCAGTGTTTAAGAAGGATTGGTAGTGGCAAAGTATCCCTTTTTTTCAATCTGACAATAATAAAAAATTATGTAGGTTTGCCCCTTGATTTACAACTTTTCTTTTTCTATGGAAAATTACATTGAAATATTGTCATCAGAAACCGGCCTGAAATCCTGGCAGGTGCAAAAAACTATTGCGCTTCTTCAACAGGGAGCTACCATCCCTTTTATTTCACGCTACCGCAAAGAGATGACCGGCTCGCTTGACGAAACGCAGATCACCCTTATCCGCGATCGCTTTCATCAACTTGAGGAACTGGATAAGCGCCGTGAAACCATTCTGAACAGCATACGCGAACAGGAAAAGCTCACACCTGAGTTGGAGAAAGAAATACGAAACGCCGCTACCATGGCAGTTCTCGAAGACCTGTATCTGCCTTACCGGCCCAAACGGAAAACCCGTGCCACAATGGCCATGGCAAAGGGGCTGGAGCCCCTGGCCCATATCTTATTTGCTCAAAACAATGTGGACATTGAAGAAAAAGCCCTTGCCTTTGTAAGTGATGAAAAGGATGTGCCCGATGTGGAGTCGGCCCTGGCAGGGGCAAGGGATATCATTGCCGAATGGGTCAATGAAAATGCAACGGCACGACAGAAAATCCGCAGGCTCAATGAACGAAAAAGCATGATCATCTGCAAAGTGGCAAAAGGAAAGGAGGAGGAAGGACAAAAATATGAAAGCTGGTTCGACTGGTCGGAGCCGGCAGCCAAAGCCCCTTCGCATCGCATTCTTGCCATGTTCAGGGGAGAGAATGAGGGCTTCCTTAAGGTGGCAATCCAACCTGAAGAGGTTGACGCACTGGAAATCCTGGAACCCATGTTTGTAAAAGGCCGCAATGAGGCATCACAGCAGGTGGAAATGGCGGTTAAGGATGCATATAAAAGATTGATGGCACCTTCCATGGAAACGGAAATGCGACAGCTTTTCAAAATAAAAGCCGATGAGGAAGCCATCAGGGTGTTTGCTCAAAATCTCCGTCAGTTGCTGCTTGCACCACCGCTGGGGCAGAAAAATATCCTGGCCATCGATCCGGGATTGCGCACCGGTTGCAAGGTTGTATGCCTGGATAAGCAGGGAAAACTGCTTCACAACGAAAATATTTATCCCCACCCGCCCCACAACAAACGCAGGGAGGCGGCTGCCAAGATACAAAGCCTGGTAAATGCCTATAATATTGAAGCCATTGCCATCGGCAACGGCACAGGCGGGCGTGAAACCGAATCGCTGGTTCGCAGCATTCGTTTTCCCAAAGATATCATGGCTGTAATGGTCAATGAGAGTGGTGCATCGGTGTATTCGGCATCAGCTGTTGCCCGGGAAGAGTTCCCCGATTATGATGTTACAGTGCGTGGCGCCGTGAGTATTGGCCGCCGCCTGGCCGACCCGCTGGCCGAACTGGTAAAGATCGATCCCAAATCCATCGGGGTGGGGCAGTACCAGCACGATGTGGATCAGAAACTACTGAAAAACAGCCTGGACGATGTGGTTATCAGCTCAGTGAATGCCGTGGGGGTGGAAGTAAATACCTCAAGCAAGGAGTTGCTTACCTATGTGTCAGGGCTGGGCCCCGTGCTTGCAAAAAATGTTGTGGAATACCGCAATGAAAACGGACCCTTCGAATCGCGCGAGGCGTTAAAGAAAGTTCCGCGCTTTGGTGAAAAAGCCTTTGAGCAGGCAGCAGGCTTCCTCAGGGTCAGCCAGAGTAAAAACCCCCTCGATAGAAGCGCTGTGCACCCTGAAAGTTATCATATTGTGAAAGCCATGGCCAAAGACCTGGGGGTGGCAGTGGATGACCTTATGAAAAAGGAAGACCTCCGCAAACAGATCGTACTGGAAAAATACAAAACCGATAGGGCCGGACTGCCCACACTGAAAGACATCATGGCCGAACTAGCCAAGCCAGGACGCGATCCGCGCAAGGAAATCGAAGTATTTGAGTTTGACCCGTCGGTAAAAAGTATTCAAGACCTGCGCTCTGGGATGAAACTGCCCGGTATCGTAACCAATATCACTGCCTTTGGCGCATTCGTAGATGTGGGCGCCCACCAGGATGGACTGGTACACATCAGCCAGATGGCCGACCGATATATCAGCAACCCCTCTGAAGTGGTAAGTCTCAACCAGAAAGTGATGGTAACCATACTGGACGTGGATGTGGCGAGGAAGCGGATACAGATGAGTATGAAGGAAGGTTGATGAGTTTATTGGTTGATGGGTTGATGGGTTGATGGGTTGAAGAGTTGAAGAGTTGAAAAGTTGAAAAGTTGAAGCCCGAAGTAAATACCGGCCTATTCCCCCTTTTTTAAAGGGGGCCAGGGGGATTCCCCCTTTTTTAAAGGGGGCCAGGGGGATTTAAAAAAAACTCCGGGCACGAACTGGAGTCGTACCCGGAGGAAAATATACGCCTATATGCATCCCCGGCTTTCATAAATCAAAAATCTGAATCCAGCCGCAGCCGAGCTCAGCAAAGCTAAATCAAAAATAAATTCTCTGCGAACTCCGCGCCTTTGCGTCTCCCCGGTGAAAAAACTACCTATATCCAAACCGCCCCAGTTGCATTTCATCATCCCGCCAGTTTTTGCTTACCTTCACGTGGAGTTCTATAAAAACCTGCTTACCGATGAACTCTTCAATATCCTTTCGGGCCTGGGTGCCGATTTTTTTCAGGGCGCTTCCTTTGTGGCCTATCAGGATGCCCTTCTGTGAATTGCGGGCCACATATATGACACACCTGATGCGAACCAGCTTTTCCTCTTCCCGGTATTCCTCAACTGATACTTCTACTGAGTAGGGGATCTCTTTCTGGTAATTGAGCAGGATTTTTTCCCTTACAATTTCCGCCACAAAAAAGCGCAGGGGGCGGTCGGTCAGTTCATCCTTGGGGAAGTAGGGAGGATTTTCAGGGATTACCTCCAGTATTTTGTCCATCACCTTATCCAGGTTGAAATTGTTGAGGGCCGAAACGGGTAGTACCATAAATGAAGGGAAATCACGTTTCCACTGTTCGCTTTTGGCAATTACTTTTTCCATTGTGGTCAGGTCGATCTTGTTTATGAGCAGCATGACCGGTATGCTCGTGTTTTTGAGTTTTGTCAGCGTTTTCTCATCGGTAAAGTCATTGTCAGGCTCAGTCATCAGGATAAACAGGTCGGCATCTTCCAGGGCACTGTACACAAAACTCATCATATGTTCCTGCAGCTTGTAACCCGGCTTGATGATGCCCGGGGTATCGGAAAATACTATCTGGTAGTCATCATCATTGGCAATCCCCAGTATGCGGTGGCGGGTGGTCTGGGCTTTGGGAGTTATGATGGAAAGCTTTTCGCCCAGCAGGGCATTCATTAAAGTAGATTTGCCCACATTGGGTTTGCCAAGAATATTTACAAAGCCGGATTTATGCATATGATTATTGATTGAAAAGTAGACAATACCTGAGAATTCATTTTATCTTCGGGGGGGGGCCCCCCCCCCCCCCACCAGCCCTATCCTTATCTTTATAGTTAACTGTCATTCCGAACGTAGTGAGGAACCGTAAGCTCGGCAAAGCCAATCTGGCTGAATTGTAATGCCAATTATAATTAAACCAGACAATTTTGCAAAGAATTACAAAATTACGATTTTAATTCACTTCACCAGAATATAGTTTGTCAGTGACAAAAAATGTTGTATCTTTGCACCTGCAAAAAAGGGAAAAACCGGTTTTGCATCGTTCTTAGGAAAACAAAGCAAACAGCTTTTAAAAATATATTGCGGGGTGGAGCAGAGGTAGCTCGTCGGGCTCATAACCCGAAGGTCGCAGGTTCGAATCCTGTCCCCGCTACTAAGGTTAATAAGGTAAGCCTGTCAACTATCTGTTGACGGGCTTTATTTTTTTGACCCCAGCGAAGGTTGCAGGTTCGAACCGAGGCACGATAGTGCCGAGTTCATGAGGCCGTGAGGCCGAATAATCCTGTCCCCTCTACTAAGAAACCCTTCAGCATTTTTTGCTGAAGGGTTTTGTTTTTTTATGACTTCTAAGAAGTTCGCAGGTTCGAACCGAGGAGCCAATTTGGCGACGAGTTCATGAGAGCGATAGCTCGAATAATCCTGTCCCCGCTACTAGGTAACATAAGCCCGTCAGCCTGAAAGGTTGACGGGCTTTATTTTTTTGCCCCCACCGAAGGTCGCAGGTTCGAACCGAGGCACGATAGTGCCGAGTTCATGAGGCCGTGAGGCCGAATAATCCTGTCCCCTCTACTAAGAAACCCTTCAGCATTTTTTGCTGAAGGGTTTTGTTTTTTTATGACTTCTAAGAAGTTCGCAGGTTCGAACCGAGGAGCCAATTTGGCGACGAGTTCATGAGAGCGATAGCTCGAATAATCCTGTCCCCGCTACTAAAAAAACCCCTGAAATGGCAAATATTTCAGGGGTTTTGTCTTTTTTGGGGGACGTATGGGGGACGGTTTTCGGAGGTCGTATTGTTCCGTTGAAATTTCTTTCAGGATATCAATTCTTTAAAGTAGCTTATGCAGTGGTTGCTTTTAAGGCAAGTAACTTTTTTTCCAAAAAAAGCGTCTCGTACAGAAATACTTTAGCGAAAGCTGCCGGGAAATGGCTTGCAGAAAAGAAAGTCTTGCAAAACCAGAAAAACCTTTAAATAATACTATCAAACTAAATGAAAAAATCTACTTTTTTAGTGTACCAAAAAGGGGAAGCTTACAACATTATTATTAAATCTAACTTTCCGTGTATATGATCAGGTGCTGTTTGCATTGAGTTATTCTATTGTTAGTATTTAGAGTTATCTTTTAAATCTATAAAATAAACTGGCATTGTAGGTCTATCATTTGCTTTTTTGCTTTCCTCTTGATTTATACCAAGTGACAAATAAATCATAGCGGCTCTTACAAGTCTGAACAATTTAATCGTTCGCAATTCAAACTCTGCTCTTGAAATCAAAAAGGTTAATCCATTATCCACAAAACTCAGCTCTCCAAATTCAACTGTTTTAAATGATTTATGCTCAATAAAATTTCTCATCAAGGCTAGATCTTTTGCGTCAGGTTCTATTGAAGAGACAAATTCTAAATCATGTTTTTCATATAAATCCTTACTTAACCAAAAAAGCCCTCTAAAAGCCCAATTTTTAGTGTTTGATACTTTAGTATTTAATCCAACAGGTTTATTCTTTTTGTAGATATACCAAATTTTTCTGAAAGAAACTTGGTCAGGTTTATATCCTAAATCTAAGTAATCATTGAGCAAATAACCAATTTTGTCAAGAATTGAGTAACACATTCTAAACGCAATTTTGACTTTTTCAATGCTGAATGAATATGTTGCATAATCAAGAGTATCCATTTGTAGGTTTCCATTATCTGAATAATGTCTCCGTAATTGTGTTATGACATCATATAATAAAAATCTACCAGTAACAAATTCCTGTTTTATCTGATTAAAAATTGTTTGATAAACCGGAGTTTGGTCATATTCTAATGTCATAGCTGGCAATAAAATACAGTCATTTGCGGCTATTGATTCGATTGAAATATCGTTTATTGGATTCAAAAAGAGTTTATTATTTAAACACCACTTGCGATATCTCTGTTCGCCCTTAGATTTACCTAAATTATAATCACCTAATCCTTCAAGGTCTTTAAGTTGTTTATTATCAAAACGTTCTTCTAAGTCTTGTGCAAGTGCAATGA
>REDJ01000150.1 GCA_007693555.1 Bacteroidota bacterium | reverse complement strand
GCAAGGAAGCCGGAAGTATGGTAGCCGAAGCAACGCTTGCCATTGAAATGGGCGCTGTAGCCCGCGATCTGGAACTTACCATACACCCGCATCCCACACTTTCGGAAACCATTATGGAAGCTGCTGAAGTGTATTACGGGCATGCTACCCACATTCATAAAAAGAAGAAAAAGTAATCTTTGCAAAAACAAAAAACGGGGGCCTGACTTTATGTCAAGCCCCTGTTTTTTTAAAACTAAAACTTCAGCTTATATGTGATTGCGTAATTTTTTAACTTTATTGTTTTCAATACCCACTTGTTTTAAACTGCTCACATTATTTGTTTTAATCCGTTTTAACCCATAAACCCAATTACTATGAAAAATAGTCTGCAAACCAGCAATTTATATACCATTGTTTTTGCCAATATCTTGTTATTGCTTTTTGTTTTTTCTTCATGTGAAAGTTCTCAAAGGCAAAAACTATCAGCCGGCACCGATTATTTTCCCCTGCTTGAAATGGACATTGAAACCCTTCAAAAAGCCTATGCTGAAGGGACTTATGCAGTTGCTGATGTTGTTCAGCTTTATCTGGACCGTATTGAACTCATTGACAAGTCTGGTCCGGCTTTGAATTCCATAATTATACTAAACCCTGACGCGATGGAAATTGCAAAAGAAATGGACCGTGAACTGGCAGAAGGGAAATCCAGAGGGCCGCTTCACGGTATTCCTGTGTTGCTCAAGGATAACATTGACACCCATGACAGGATGCCCAATACTGCAGGTTCAAGGGCTATGGCCAATTCTTTTCCACTGAAAGATAGTTTTGTCGCCCAAAAGCTCCGGGAAGCCGGTGCTGTCATTCTGGGTAAAGCCAATTTGAGTGAGTGGGCAAATTTCAGGGGTGAACTTTCCAGCAGCGGCTGGAGTGGAGTAGGAGGGCAGACCAGAAATCCCTATGTGCTGGATCGTAACCCATGTGGTTCCAGTTCGGGTTCAGGAGCAGCTGTTTCGGCCAATCTGACCATGTTTGCCATTGGTACAGAAACCAATGGCTCAATCGTATGCCCATCCCACGCCAATGGTATTGTGGGTCTAAAACCCACTGTTGGTCTCATAAGCCGGAGCGGAATAATTCCTATTGCTTATAACCTGGATATTGCAGGACCTATGGCGCGAACCGTCAGGGATGCAGCTATTGCTTTAGGTGCAATGGTTGGTGTTGATCCCGATGATCAACTTACCTCGCTAAGCGAGGGTAATTATCATACTGACTATACGCAATTTCTGAATAAGGATGGTTTGCAGGGCAAGCGGATTGGTTTTTTTACTGCAGCACAAGGAAGAAACTTCAAAGTAGATACACTAATGTTACTGGCTTTGGAATATATGAAAAGCCGTGGTGCGGAAATCATCGAGATTGACCAGGTAACAGCACCGGGAACAGGTAATCATGCTTTTCAGGTCATGCTTTTTGAATATAAAGATGGTTTGAATAAATATTTTGCATCATTAGGCCCGGATGCCCCCATCAAAAGCCTTGAAGAACTTATTGAATTTAATAAATCCGACTCCATAAGCATGCAACATTATAATCAGGCTTACCTTGAAATGGCGCAGGAAAAGGGGGGTCTGGATTCGCAGGAGTATCTTGATGCTCTGGCAGCCATGCACAAAGGTGCCCGCGAAGAGGGTATTGACAAAGTGATGAATGAGCACAATCTGGATGCCATTATTGCACCCACAGGCAGTCCTGCCTGGAAAACCGACTGGGTAAACGGCGATAGTTTTCAGTTGGGAAGCTCTTCTCCTGCAGCACACGCCGGCTATCCCAATATTACCCTGCCCATGGGCTTTGTGGATAACCTCCCTGTGGGCATTTCCATTTTTGGCCGTGCATGGAGCGAACCTGTTTTACTGGAAATTGCTTACGCCTATGAACAGGGAACGAAACATCGAAAGATACCACAATTCCTTGTTAATGATATGGATTAGTAAAGGTTGTGTTATGTTAAATCCGGAAAATACCTTGATGAGATTTTTATTGAGATAATTTCTTATTTAATTTTCAAGTTAGTTCTTAAAATAAATTAAGCGTTTGTTTATTATGAAAATTTCTGCTAAAAAACCACTACCTTTATTATAAAAGCTAAAAAAAGTAATTAAACTGATTCTACACCATTTCATGAGTACTATTAATAATAACGAATTTGTTTCATTCATTGAAACCTACAAAAACAAACTAACCGAACTTTTCACAGAGCGAAATAATGAAGGGAAGATGGCTGCTCAAAGGAGCATGCCCCCTTACGTATTGCAGCAAATTCTTGAATGCAATCCCTTGTCAACCTTTATACCGGAAGAATACGGCGGACGAGGTGCAAAAACCCACGAAACACTTACCATGCTCGAAGTAAGTTCTTACCAGTCATTGCCCTTATCATTGATGATGGGCATAAATGGAGCATTGTTTCTTCAGCCATTAGCCAATTATGCCAATGAAGATGTTAAGAAAGAGATCTTCAGGAAATTTCTTAAAAATAACAAGATGGGTGGTTTAATGATCACCGAACCCGATTTTGGAAGTGAAGCGTTAAAAATGCAAACCGGTTTTAAGAAATCAGGCAAGCAATATAGTGTTTCTGGTTTAAAGCATTGGGCAGGACTTACAGGTTGGGCCGATTATTGGCTTATTACAGCCAGGGAAAAAGATGAGAAGGGCGATTTGGGAAGAGATATCGGGTTTTTCATCCATGATACCAGTAATGGCGGAATTGAGGTGGAAGAGGTCTTCCAGAATCTCGGACTTTATATGCTGCCTTATGGTCGTAACCGGATTGAGATACGAGTACCTGAATCTCATCGTCTGCAACCCAAAACTACCGGCGTTACCATGATGCTGGATTTATTACACCGGAGTCGTCTTCAGTTTCCCGGAATGGCAACCGGTTATTTAAAGCGTATGCTGGATGAGGGAGTTCAGCATTGCAAGACGCGTTATGTTGGTGGTTCCAGTCTCTTCAACTATGACCAGGTGAAAGAAAGACTTGCACATCTGCAATCGTATTTTACTGTAAGCTCTGCCATGAGTTTTTTTACCAGCTCAAACATCCCATTGGAAAAGGACACTTCACGCTTTGATCTGACTGCTAATTCTATTAAATCGGTTGTAACTGATTATATGCAATCGGCAGCACAAAATCTTCTGCAGCTTGTTGGAGCCAAAGGTTACAAACTGGACCATATAGCAGGAAGATCGCTTACTGACAGCCGCCCCTTCCAGATCTTTGAAGGATCCAATGACATTCTTTACCAGCAGATTTCAGAATCTGTTTTAAAAATGATGCGGAAAACTTCTTCCACCAATCTTTATGATTTTCTAAAAGGTTACCCTGGTACCGATAAAGTTGCCGGATATTTTAAAGATGTTTTGAATTTTAAGGTTGATAACAAGATGGCCCAGCGAAAAATGGTAGAACTGGGTCAGGCTGTGGGCCGAATGGTTTCCATGAATATGACCATCGATCTTGGGCATAAAGGCTTTAACCAGGAAATGGTTTCAAACAGCCTTGCAGTGCTTCAAAAAGAGATAAGAACAATTCTCAGCTCATACAGTTTTAAAAAGAGTGCAGATGTAAAGGATAATTTTGAAGAAAACAGCAGTTGGCTTTCTCTCCTGCCGTTACCGGCCAAGTAACTGTACATGCTAAACCCATGGAGCGTGGTCCCGGCGGTGGCAGGGGCGCTGGCATGAGGATGATAATGCAATAAATCAGGTTTCTTTGTCTGAAATTTATCTCCTTTATTTGTATTTTTGACAAAAAAAACAATAATGGTTGACTGGAGATTACATATTGAAACCAAACCGGATAGACTCTACGGAAAACCTGTGATTATTAATACCAGGATTCCGGTAAACCTGATTCTGGAGAAGCTGGCATCTGGTGATTCTATGAATGATTTGCTGGAAGCATATCCAAAATTAATCAAAGATGATGTAATAGCTTGCTTGCTGTTTGCAGCCGATTCAGTTAAGAATGAAGTTGTGTTGGACTAATTATTTGCCTTAATAAAAGCCTCCACCGCATTCCTTTCTTCCGCACTTGCATGGTTTTCCATATACTCCTTAACCAAAGCAGGAGCCTCCTGATCAATACCCACAAATATCATAGCATCGCTGTTCATGCAATAACGAAGACCGGTGGGTGGCGGACCGTCATCAAAAACATGTCCCAGGTGTGAGCCGCTTGATGAATCAATGATCTCGGTGCGGATCATCCCATGAGTAGTATCTTTTCTGTATAGTATAACTCCTTCTGTAATAGGTTCAAAGAAACTTGGCCAGCCACATCCTGAATCATATTTGGCATCCGAAACAAACAGAGGTTGCCCGGTGGCGGCAGAATAATAAATGCCGGCATCTTTGTTTTTATAGTACTTTCCGGTAAAAGGTCTTTCGGTCCCGGCCTGTCGCAATATATAATACTGTGAGGGCTGAAGCCTGTCTTTCCATTCCTTTTCATCGAGTTGAATGGGGTATTCTCCCGTATCATTATGTTGGGCTGATGTATGACGTGATTGCATATCTGTTGGGTTTTGGGTGTAAATACAACTGTAAGTTGAAATAAGTATAAGTGCTAATAGGATTTTTTGCATGGTTTGAAATGTTTATTATTATAAACCACTTAACAATGAGAGAAAATAAATTGTTTTGAGAAATATATTTTTTAACCCGGTTTTAGAAACGCTGAATTATGAAGGAAAGCTACATAACAAAATTCAAATCCATTTTTTCTTACTTTTGTTATATAAAACCAAAACATCTGTTTAGTGAAGAGAATCACCAGATTTATTTTTCTGCAATTTATTCTTTGGATGATCTTTTCCGGAAATCTTTCAGCGCAGGATGTTCATAAACTTGATTCATTGAAATACAAACTGGAGGTAACTCCCGATGATTCTTTAAAGGTTCGGCTTCTGATAAGCATTTCCGATGAATATTCAAGACACGATCTGAACATGGCTCTCAGATATGCAGAAAGAAGTCTTGAAGCTGCCCGGGCAACAAAAAATAATTACCTGCTATCATCTGCCCTTTTTAATATGGGGTATGTTTGTTTTCAACATGGTCTGCTTGAATTGGCAACCAAACACTACTATGCATACAGAGATATTAAGAAAAAGATGGGTAACCAGAATGGAGTCTTGAGAGCAATGATAAATATTGCAGCCATAAAACTAATGATGCAGGATTTTGAAGGTACCCGCGACGATTTACTGGAAATACTTGATCTAATAGAAGAACTGGATGCTGAAAAAAGTGAGCCTGATACTCTGCCTCGGTTCGAACTATCTACCATTTATAATAACCTTGGTGTTGCCTATGAGAATATGGGAGAAAGAGAAGAGGCAATTGATTATTATCTGCGTGGTATAAGTATTGCCAGACGAATTCCCGGACAGGAAGTTGATCTTGCCCGTCTGTTAAATAATTTAGGGAAGGTGTATGCCGAACAAGGCAGGTCTTCTGAAGCCCGGGAAGTTTTAAATGAAGCTCTTCAAATCCGCCTTGAACTGAATGACAGACAAGGTCAGGCATCATCATACAGAAACCTGGCTCGTTTTTACATCAATCGTGAAGACTATGAATCTGCAATGGAATATGCTTACCAGGGACTTAATATTGCCGAACGTTTGGGTAACCTTCAGTTGCTAATGAACTTTACTTCACAGCTATTTGAACTATATGATCTTCATAACCAGCCTGACTCTGCACTCAAATACCATAAACAGTTTAAAGAACATAACGACAAATTAAACAGTGAAGAAGCCCGTCAGGAAATTACCAGGATGGAGATATCAGCACAATTTCAGGAAAGGGAATTACTGCGGCAAATGCTGCAGAAGAGAAAGGAGCAACGTTACATGTATGGAGGCGGGCTGGTGCTTCTAATTGCTGTTATTCTGGGTCTTTTATTCTTTCTTACCCGAAGTCGTGCACGCAGACTGCAGCTTGCAAATGAAAACTTTCTGCTTGAGTCGGAAAAAAACCAACTTGAGAAACAAAACCTCGAAAATGAGCTGGAAATAAAAAATAAAGAGCTTACAACCAATGTGATGTACCAGATCAATAAAAATGAACTGATACATGATATAATAAAAAAACTGCTGAAATTAAGCCTTAAGGTCAATGCAGATCAAAAAGAGCATATTCATGATATCATCAGAGACATGGAAAAGGCACAGGATGAAAGAATCTGGGAAGAATTTGAGATGCGTTTCCATAATGTGCATAACGATTTTTATGATAAACTTAATGTTGTTTGCCCGGGTCTTTCACTCAACGAAAAACGTTTATGCTCATTCCTGCGACTAAATATGACCACCAAAGAAATCTCATCTATTACCGGGCAATCCCCCAAAAGTATTGAAATGGCCCGCACCCGTTTGCGCAAAAAACTCAATCTTACCAATTCAGAAACTAGTCTTACCGATTTTCTTGACGCAGTATAATTGCCTGATAAATAGTTAACTGCAAGGCCTGTAGTGCTGTTGTAATGCTGCTTAATATGCATTGTAATGCATAAGTAGTGCCACAATATTTGCATTGTGAATGGTTGTGTTGTAACATTGCCGAAAATTTGTTTTTAAATGATCCGCAACGAAATGCCATCAGCCGAGAAGGGTGAAAAAAAAGACAGTGATAATAATGATTTGTCATCGAATATTGAGGAGATCATCAGGCAAATTGATACCCGCAACGATGCATTGAAAAAAATATATGAGTTTTTCAAAAAGGATGAACCCGGAAAAAAAGATCGAAAAAAATAATTACCCAAAAACTTACGAATTATTTCTCAATTTCATTTCGCCGGAATCGGCCATTTCTTAACTAAAACCAAATTAATAATGAAAACAAAATTACTATTTACATTTTTCGCTGCACTTATCTTTTTGTGCATCAAACCTGCAATGGCAGATTACCCCTTTACCGAAGATTTTGAATCTGGGGTATTCCCCCCAGAAGGATGGACAATTTACAATCAAGCCGGTTCAGCAACCTGGGAGCAGACTAGTGTTGTTAATCATACACCAGAGGGTCAGTATTCTGCCCTTCACAATTTTGCTAGTGGAGACCAGGACGGATGGCTGGTAACACCGCAGATCAGTATGCCCACAGAAGGTTACTTCTTTTTGACTTTCTGGGACATCAACGGTGATGCTTCCTGGTATGGTAAAAACAGTGTACTTGTAAGTAACGGGAGTCATGACCCTGCTGATAATGAGTATGTGGAAGTATGGACTGTACCTGAAGTTCTTCAGGAGGTGTGGGTGCAGGTTTTTATTGATCTGGAAGAATATGCCGGTGAGGATATTTATATTGCTTTCCGTTACGAAGGAGATTATGCTCATATATGGGCTGTTGATGATATAGAATTGGGTGAAGAAGTAGATGCTTCACCGGTTATGGTAGTAACACCTCTTGAAGTTGAACAATCTGTGGGTCAAACCGGCACATCAACGAACAGAATTAACATTCACAATGAGGGTATAGGAACCCTTACCTATGATATCGATTTTGAATATATTGATGAAGAAGGATGGCTTGAAGTAAATCCATTAAGCGGTTCTTTAGATGCAAACAGCACCAAAGTTATTGATCTCACTTTCCATGGTATGGGACTTGATTTTGGTTCATACTCAGCTACAATAACAGTTGCATCAAACGATGTTGATAATCCCCAGGTTACCATCCCGGTTACCATGAATGTGATCGATGTAGGCCCGGTAAATCTGGTTATTCTCCAGGATACATATACCTTCCCGGTAGCTATTTCTGAAAACGGTCAGCACGTGGTGGGAACTCCCTTTGGTGGACAATCGGGCTACTACTGGTCTGAAGAAACGGGTGTGGTTAATCTCACAGCCAGTGTAAACGGTGTTTCCAATTCCGGTGTGGTAGTAGTAACCTACAATGATCCTGATCTGTTGCACAATGGAAACCCGGTTGAGGTAGCAGGAAGGTGGAGTTTCGCAAACCAGGAGTTTGAATTCCTGGGAATGCATCCTGCCGTTCCGCAGTTTTCAATGAGCAGTTACAATTCCGGCTATGGTATTTCTTCCGATGGTACTATTGTGGGTATGCAGTATCATGATGGTTTTGCTGACTACAGAGCATTCAGCTGGACAGAAGACGATGGCTATGACGATATTGGTATTCATCCCTCTTTGCCCCAGAATAACCGCCCCAATGGTATTAATGCAAGTGGAGGTATTGTTTATGGCTGGTCGCAAAGTGGTAATATAGGCAGATCACCTGTATTCTGGCATGGCGATGATGTTGTATTCATAGATGAAAATGCCGGTGGTGAGGCCTATGGAGCTTCCCCCAACGAGCTGTTTGTTGTTGGAAACATAGGTAATAACGGATTTATCAGGAATACATCCACCAATGAAACCGTAATTTTTGAAAACCCTCTCAATCCGGGGCGTTTAGCTCCTACAGCGGTTACCAATGAGGGCTATGTGTTCGGATTCACTGCCGAAGGATTCCCTCCGCTGCCTCCCGGACGACGTGCCTTTGTAAGAAACCCCAACGGTGTTATGACTACCTTCAACGACTACGCTTTAGACCGCGGATGGTTTGATGCTGCCGACTGGACTTTCTATGCCATAAGTGACGTTTCAGGCGATAGCAACCGCTTCATCGGAGCGGGTATTGATACTGATGGTAACAGTGTGAGCTTTATGATTGACTTTGCGCCTGCGCAGCCTGTTATTGACGTAAATCCCGTTACTCTTTCAGAATCACTTGACATGGGTGGTTTTTCTGAGCAAACCCTTGAAATTTCAAATAACGGCGATGGCGATCTTATTTACAATGCTTTAATTCAGTATGTAATTGATGATGCCAAAGTACAGGAGGTTCCTGTGGGCAGATCAAGATCAGCCAATAAAGAAAGTCTTCAGCTTAACAAAAAAGAAGGTACCGATGGTTTCCATCCTGAAACAAAATCCAATGACAAAAACGACGTAATTCTGAATTACGATGGTGCCAATGTTGATGCTATTGGTTTGTTAGCCGGTGGTACTTTTTATGGCGCTGCAAGATACACATCTGAAATGGTAGCTCCTTTTGGTGGTTATATACTTGAATCGGTCGATGTATATATTGGTGATATCCCCACCGAGATAAAACTTATTGTGTGGGATGCAGGTACAACCACAACCCCGGGCGCATTAATGCATGAACAGGTGTTTACTCCAACAGCGACAAGCTGGAATACTATAATACTTGACGAGAGCCTTGAATTAAGTGGAGCCGATCTTTGGGTTGGTTTTGAAATTACACACGATGTAGATGTTTTTGTTTTGGGTATTGATGGTGGACCTGCCATTATGGATGGTAACCTGCTTACTCAGGATCCGACAGAATGGGAACATCTCTCTGATTATGGTCTGAATGCCAACTGGAACATTCGTGCAAGGTTGCAGTATGGCG